>JAGCXL010000003.1 GCA_017961295.1 Elusimicrobiaceae bacterium | reverse complement strand
CCCGTGGGCAGATCCGCGCCGCGTGCCCGGCTTTGTAGAAGAGCCCAAAGTGCCCGCGCAACCCGGCCCCAAAAATGAGGACGGCGTAGCCGTGGGGGGCCTTGTAAAACACGGCATATTTGGTACTGGCAAAATTGTGCAGATTGTGGGGAGCGGAGAGGCCGCCAAAATTACCGTTTTGTTTAGTAATGGTACCCGGCGTACTTTTATGCTTAAATTTGCCCCGCTGGAAATATTGTAGAGGTATTTAGTATAACCAAAAACACCCCCGCTGATTGCGGGGGTGTTTGCTTAAATCAAACTACTGCTTAGCGAATTCCGTTCATCCACTTGATGACGTACTTCTTAATGCATAGTAACATCAGCCCGCCAATGACCGGCATAATCACTAGCGTAGTGAAGAAACGTACGTTGGAGATATGCCCGAAATAACCGGAATAGAAACCGGCGGTGAAGTTCGCTAATGCGTTAGCTAAGAACCACGTACCCATGAGTAGCGAGGCAAAGCGTACCGGGGCTAATTTAGTAACTAACGAGAGGCCCACAGGGCTTAAACACAGTTCCCCGGTGGTGTGGAACATATAAGCAAAAATCAGCCAGAAAATGCCCACTTTTGCGCCCGTAGTTTGGATTACGTAAGAGGCAGCTACCAAGATTAAAAACCCAAACGCTAAGGACATAAAAGCCCATACAAACTTAGCGGGGGTGCTGGGTTCCATGCCTTTTTTAGCTAAATTGAGCCACATTTTGGAGAAAATCGGCGCAAACAAGATGATAAACATCGGGTTAACGCTTTGGAACCAAGACGTCGGCATTTGCCAACCAAAGATAAAGCGGTCGGTAAATTTTTCGGCAAAGATGGTAAGCGAAGCCCCGGCTTGCTCAAACGCAGACCAGAAGAAAATGCTGAAAAACGCCATAATAAAAATAACGGCAATACGTTGTTTTTCGGCGGTGGTCAACGGCTCGTTGGGGTGTTCCAACTTTTCGGCCTTGGTAAGGCGTTTTGGCTTTTTGCCTTGGCCTTGCAGGTGTTTATTTTTACCCCAAATAAATACGGCAAGCCCTAAAATCATCCCAAAACCGGCGGTGGCAAAACCCCAGTTAAAACCTACTTTTTCAGCCAAGGTACCCGCTACAAAGTTACAGATAAACGCGCCCAGGTTAATCCCCATGTAGAAAATAGTGAACCCGGCGTCACGGCGGGGATCATTTTTTTCGTAGAGTTCGCCCACAATGGTAGAAATGTTGGGTTTAAATAACCCGTTTCCCAAAATAAGCAGGAACAACCCGGCGTATAAGAAAGACAAAGTCGGGTTAGAGGCAATGGCAAACTGCCCTAAGGCAATTAAAATACCGCCTACAATAATAGCCCGGCGTTGACCCCAGAATTTGTCGGCAATGTAGCCGCCGATTAAAGGGCTTAAGTAAATTAAACTGGTCACTAACCCGTATAATTTGCTGGCGTGGGATTCGGAAAATTGAAGTACTTTAATCAAATATAGTACCAAAATACCGCGCATAGCATAATAGCTAAAGCGTTCCCACATTTCCGTTAAAAACAGTACATAAAGGCCCGAGGGCTGTCTGTCCGTTTTTACTACTTGTGAAGTCATTGAATTCTCCTTACTAATCTAAAAATACACTCTATTTTACAAAATTAGGACGCGCCGCGCACGAAGAAATTAGAAAGAACTCAGCGCTTGGAAGGAACTGTTAACAATGGATACGGCTTGCAAGATGGCATACACCAAATAAATTCCCATCAGGAGCAAAAGAGCCGTATAGATAAGTTTAGCGGTAAAGGAAATTGTTTTGCTTATCCACACAAACGGCAACGCAAACGGACCTAAAACCAGGGCCATAATGATAATCCCCGCGTGCGTAAACAAAAAACCGCGGCCCGGCTTTAGACTTTTGCCGCAAGCGTGGCAATAGTTATCCGTTTCGCGGATTTGTGCGTGGCAACGGGAGCAAAAAAGCGGTTCTTCAAAAGCGGGGATTTCGCTCATAAATCCATCCCTTTGCTACGCAAAAAGCGCTTGATGTGGCTGCGTGCGTTGGCGGTTTTGGCAAATTCAAGCCAATCACGTTTGGGCTCACCGTTTTTGCGGGTAATAATTTCGCACACGTCACCTGTTTTGAACGCATAATCCATACGGACCATGCGGTTGTTGACGCGGGCGCCCACGTAGTGGTCCCCAATATCTGTGTGAATGGCATAAGCAAAATCAATGGGGGTAGAACCTTCGGGCAACGATTTTACATCCGCACGCGGCGTAAACACAAAAATCTGTTGCAAGTTGACGTCTGTTTTAAACCCTTCCAAAAATTCGCGCGGGGCAGTCAAATCTTGTTGCCACTCAATCCAACGACGAATCCAGTTGATTTTTTCATCAAAATTTTTATCTTGCTTGACGTTGCCCAGTTTGTAACGCCAATGTGCGGCGATACCATACTCACACGTTTTGTGCATTTCTTCGGTACGGATTTGGATTTCAATAATATCCCCGGTGGGTGATAAAACCGTGGTGTGAATACTTTGGTACATATTGGCTTTGGGGGTGGCAATGTAGTCGGTAAAGGTGCCGGCAATCGGTTTAAATACGCTATGTACCAGGCCCAAAGCCCGGTAACAGTCCGGGATGGTTTTAGTGATAATGCGCACACCCAAAGAATCTTGTATTTCCGCAAAAGAGCAGTTGTGTTTTTGCATTTTGCGGTAAATGGAATAATAGTTTTTAGCCCGAGCCAAAATGCGCGAATCTAAATTTTCTTTTTTTAGAGCCGGCGCTAACGCTTGTTTGAACGCTTCTAACGCGGCTTGCCGGTCGGCGGTGCGGGCCTCTACCTGGGATTTAATATCTTCGTAGAGTTCGGGGTAGAGATATTTAAAAGAAAGATCTTCCAAATCGGTTTTAATAGTGAACATCCCCAGGCGTTGGGCCAGCGGAGCATAGAGGGAAATAGTTTCGTACGCTTTGAATTTTTGTTTTTCGGGGGGTAAATATTCCAAGGTGCGCATGTTGTGGGTGCGGTCGGCCAGTTTAATTAAAATAACGCGCACGTCTTCGGCTACGGCAATTAACATCTTGCGCCAGTTTTCTACGGTTTCCTCATCGGTGGAAGAAAATTTAAGGTCGCTAATTTTAGTAACGCCCTGGACCATGTGGGCGATTTCTTTGTTAAATTCTTTGCGTAAAGTTTCTAAGGTGATGCCTGTATCTTCTACGGTGTCATGCAGTAGCCCGGCGCAAATGGTATCGGCATCTAAGTTAAAGTCCATTAAAATGTTAGCCACATGGCAACAATGGGTAAAGTAGGGCTCGCCGCTTTCGCGCTTTTGGTCTTTGTGCGCGTTTTGGGCAAAAGTATAAGCTTTCTCAATCAGAGAAGGATCTTGTTTGGGGCTATATTCTTTGAATTTTTTGAGTAAATCTTGCAAGGTAGGTGTTGGATTCATAAATCCCCCAGAATATCCGCCGCTGCCCGTTTGGCTACACCGGGCTCTCCTAAACTGGCGCGCAGTTTAAGAAGCTCCTGATGCATGGCTTCCAGTTTTTGCGGTTGAGAAAATAATGTTTGTACTTCTTGGGTGCAAGCTTGCGGGTTGGCATCATTTTGAATTAATTCTTTGACAAGCGGTTTATCCGCCAACAAATTCACTAGCGAAATATACGGTACCTTGATGACAGCTCGCGCCACTAGGTAAGTAGGATAAAACATCTTGTACGCTACTAACATGGGGATCCCTAAAAGTGCATTTTCAAGGGTGGCCGTTCCGCTGCAGGTCAGCAAAAAATCCATTTGCCCGCGGATTTTATAATCGGTTTCTTTTACAAAATGAAAATTTTGTGGCGGACGTTCCCCAAAAAGTTTTATAAAATCTTCTTCCTTGGCGTTGGGTAACAAAAAGATATAACCTTGCGTGTTGGGGAACTGTTTACAAATTTCTTTAAAAGTTTGATAAAAAACAGGTGCCAAACGGTTAATTTCTGTAGCGCGGCTGCCGGGCAAAAGGCCCAATTTCCACGCGTGATTTTGGGGGATCGCTATGTTAAAATCTTTAGGTTGCGGCTTAGGCATATTATCCAAAAGCGGGTTGCCCAAAAACACCGCATTGCCGCCTCGTTTTTTATGGAATGCCGGTTCAAAGGGATAAATTACGTACATCTTTTTGGTAAGTGCGGCCAGTTCTTTAGCGCGGTATTGGCGGCTGGCCCACACTTGCGGGGTAACGTAGTAATACGCGGGGATATTTTCCTGTTTGGCTACTTTTAAAAATTGGTGATTAAGGCCATAAAAATCTACCGCAATAAAGGCGTCGGGTTTTTGGGTTTGTAAAATGTAGCGCACTTGCTTAATCAGCCGCCAAAATTGCGGAAGTTTTTTAATGGGTTCCACAAAACCTGTGATCCCTTGTGAAGCTAAATCGGCTACAAACTCGTCTGCCAGTGTTTTTAAGTAGAATCCGCCGATAGCAATAATACGGACGGAAGGGTCCAACTCTTTTAAAGCGCGCACAAGGTTAGCGGCGTGGATATCGCCGGAGACATCACCTGCGGAAATAAAAAGAGTTTTAGGTTTTGTCATACGCGTATCTACATTATACATATTTTAACGTTTAAGAGGCTGCGAAAATGTTTGACACGCGTTCTAAGATTAGTATAATGTTTGTATGAAAGAACGTTGCTTAGTGCTTATCAAACCCGATGCACTTGAAAAACGCATTACGGGTGTAGTGGTGGACCGTCTGGAACGGCTGGAACTAGATATTGTAGCCGCCAAAACGTTGTCCGTTACCGAAGATTTAATCCGTAAACACTACGTGCATCTAGCGGGTAAACCATTTTTGGAAAGTACCGTGCGCTATATGATGGGCGATTATAATCATATTGCCAACCATAAAATTATTGCCTTCGTTTTTCAGGGCGAAAATGCTGTTTCTAAAATCCGCACCGCCTTGGGTGCCACTAACCCCGAAAACGCCTCCCCGTGGACGATTCGTGGCAGTTTCGGCAAGTTTGATAAAGTGGCCGACGTAGTGTACAACTGCGTGCATGCCTCGGATTCGCCCGAAGATGCCGAGCGTGAAATTGCCCTGTGGTTTTCCCCCGCAGAAGTGTTGGACGCGTAAAATGAACAAACTAAAAAAAGGGTGTGCACTAGCCATTTTAACCGGGTTGTTTTTCCCGGCGTTTGCCGCACCCAAAGTACAAAACGTGACACTTTCCACCAAAGACGGGTGGAGTTTAGCTGCGGTTTATCAGCCTGCCAGCGGAAAAGATAAGACGGTTATTCTTTTGCACGATTTAGGAAAGAAAAAAGAAGATTTTACTTCTTTTGAAAAAGCGCTGACCAAGGCCGGCTTTGGGTATTTGGCGCTGGATTTGCGCGGCCATGGGCAAAGCACGGCAAAAGGTGTTTATAAAACGTTTGCGCGGGAAGGAGCGGACAATCCGTTTAACCAAATGGTGCTGGACGGGCAAGCTGCGGTAGAATTTTTAAAAGCCAAAAAAATTGCGCCGGAAAATATTATCCTACTGGGGACCGGCTTGGGGGCCAATATTGCCGCCAAAACGGCTGAAAAAATGCCTGAAGTAGAGGGAATTGGTCTTGTCAGCCCCAGTGCCAATATCCGCGATGTACTTCCGGTTTCATCGATACGAGCGTATAAAGGAGCTGTGATGATTGCCGCCAGCGCCGGGGACCGCAAAGGATTTTTAGAGGCAAGTATTATGCGTAATGTGGCTTTTTTAACAACGGGCGAAGGGAATGTAACGTTTCTTACGGCGTATGATTTTGTCGGGCACGAATTATTGGATAAATATTTAACACAGTCTGCGGTGCAATGGGTGGACACGCCGCGCAAACCGGAAGTATTGCCGGATATGAAACCGGTTGCTGTGTCCACGATAGCTACGGATACAAACGGCGTACTAGTTATGCCGTCGGATACGGAAGAGGCGTTGGTGCCGTCCATCTTGTTGGATTAAGGCTGTTATGAGGAGGCCTGCTTATGAAGCCGGCTCGGATTGTTTTTCCAGGTTTTTGGTTTGGTAAAAGTACCCTTAAAAAAGCACAAGAACTGGCCCGCCGCGGGGTAGGCGGTTTTTGTTTGTATGGGGCCACCGCCAAAAAGGCGCAAGATTTTATTAAACGCATGGAAGATGCTTCCCCGTACGGTCGGCTCTTATTTTGCGCCGATATTACAGACAATTTGAGTGAAGTAATTACCGATGCACCGGCTTTACCCGCCAATGAAATGATTGGCCAGTATGATTTGCCGCAAGATGTAGCGTATCGTAAGGGGTATTTAACGGCGCGCATGGCGCTGTCTATCGGGATTAACTGGGTATTGGCCCCGGTGGTAGATTTAGGGTACAGCTCGCCAGCATTTAGTGATGTGCCACTTAAAGTAACACAAATGGCGGGGGACTATATTGCCGGGCTTTCCAACGGGGGGGCCTTAAACTGCATCAAATATTTTCCCGGTGTGTCGGGGGTATTAAAGACGCTGGCACAAATGGAAGATGCTGAGTTTGTACCCTACAAACATATGTTTCGCCGCGCCGATGCCATTATGCCGTCCGATATGATTTTCCCCAATATTGACAATGACAACCAAGCCATGCTTTCCGATAAAGTAATTAAAGGACTTTTGAAAAAACGGCTTAATTACAAAGGATGTGTGGTCAGCTTTCCGCTTTTTAAAGGCCATTTAAAATACGAGGCCGCCAGTGCTATTAAAATGTTGCATTGTAATGTGGAGAATATCTTAGCTCCGCACGATGCCGATGCGGTCATAGAAGCCATAGAGCGCGAAGTGGATAAAGGGTTTTTGACGGACGAAATTATCCATGCCGTTTCCAATCATGAAATGTTTTTAAGTAAAGTCTTTGTTGGCCCCGAACCTATTTCCGTCAAAGAGGCTTTTGCGTTGGCAGAAAAAGATTTTAAGAAGAAATAACTTTAGCCGGCCGCAATGGCAGCCCCCAACAAAGCTAAAATCGTTCCGCTAAAAATAACAATCAAAATAATCGGGATTAACGCAAGTCCTATCGTGAGCCAACCGAAAAGGGCGGCCCACCACGCCATATTTTTGGCTTCTTCCATGCGGTCTTGATACACCAAATCACTGGCGCGTAACGAAAATACCAAAGCGGCTAAGGCAAGCGGAATCGTCCAAAATCCGCCCAAGCAGGAAATAATAATTGCAATTACAACCAGTACAAAATGTGTGTTAATATTTTTTTCGTTCATAAAAAATTCTCCATAGTGTGTGATTATTATATAAAATATAACTAATAAGGAGTTTTTTATGATTACCAAACAAGATGTAGAACTGGCCGGCAAGCTGGCCCGTATGACGGTTAGCGAACAAGAAGCCGATATTTACGAGGGTCAACTACGCGCCCTTTTCGGGTGGGTCAATGACCTTAAAGCCATTAACACAGATGACGTAAAATTAACTAACGTCACTTTGGCCGCGCACACCCGCAAAGATGAGGCCGTTACCGATGAACAAGCCGCGGCTAAATTGCGTGCTATGTTTGCCCAGCAGTTAAACGACCAGGCCAAGGTAAAGAAGGTATTATAATATGACGATTTTTGAAATTGTAAAAGCCGTTACATCCGGTGAAAAAACAGCCGAAGAAATTACCCGCTACTATTTAGCGCAAATTAAAGAAAAAAACCCGCAAATTAACGCATTTGTAGAGGTGTTTGAAGACGATGCGCTTGCCCAAGCTAAAGCCATAGATGCCAAAAAAGCGCGCGGAGAAAAATTAGGCGTACTTGCCGGTGTACCGGTAGGGATTAAAGACAATATTTTGTACAAAGGTCACAAAGCTACTTGTTGTTCTAAAATGTTAGCCAATTATACGGCGGCTTATACTTCCACCGTAGTAGAAAAATTGTTGGCGGCTGATGCGGTCATTATCGGGCGTACGAATATGGACGAATTTGCTATGGGTAGTTCTAACCAGACTTCTGTATTGGGTCTTGTGCATAATCCGGTGGATTTGGAACGCGTGCCGGGCGGTTCGTCAGGTGGTTCTGCCGCCGCTGTAGCCGCGGGCATGGTGCCTGCTGCTTTAGGCACAGATACCGGCGGATCCGTACGTCAACCGGCCGGATTTTGCGGGATTGTAGGTGTAAAACCGGGCTATGGGCGCATTTCGCGCTATGGAGTAATTGCGTTTGCTTCCAGTGCAGACCAAGTGGGTGTATTAGCGGCTAACGTGGCCGATGCCTCATTAGTAATGGAAGTCATTGCCGGCAAAGATGCGCACGATTCTACGTCTATTGATTCCCCGGTTCCGCATTACACGCAAGAGTTTACCCAAGATTTAAAAGGTGTAAAAGTGGGCATCCCCAAAGGATTTTTGGACGGCTTAAACCCTACGATTAAAAAACAAACCGAGCTTGCCGCCCAAAAATTGCAAGAACTGGGGGCTGAGCTTATAGAAGTGGACGTGCCGCTAGCTAAATATTCGGCTCCCTGTTACTACATTATCACAAGTGCCGAAGCCAGTTCCAACTTAGGCCGTTACGACGGAATCCGCTACGGATATAGCGACCAGACCGCTAAAGATTTAAAATCGTATTACGAAGCGTCCCGCGCGCCGTTTGGACTGGAAGTAAAAAAACGTATCATCATCGGTACCTATGCGCTTACGTCGGAACGGTATGAAGAATGCTTTTTAAAAGCCATGAAAGTGCGTGAGCTTATTCGGGAAGATTTTAAAAAAGCGTTTTCCAAGGTAGATGTTATTTTAACGCCTACTTCGCCGACAACCGCTTTTAAAATCGGCGAGAAAGATGAAAACCCGCTCTCGTTGTATTTGGCGGATTTGTATACTTGCCAAGGGAATATTGGCGGGCTAGCGGGTATTAGTGTGCCGTTTGGGAAAGATGAAAAGGGGCTCCCCATCGGCGTGCAGTTTTACGGGCCGATTTTAGAAGAAGAAAAAATTTTAAACGCAGCGTATCATTTAGAGAAAATAAGCCAATGATTGTATCGGAATTTTCATGCGGGGGCGTGATTTTAGACGGGCGCAAGGTGTTACTTGTGCAAGTCAAAAACATGAAAGGCAAAAAGATTTGGACCTTCCCCAAAGGCCACATTGAAGCGGGCGAAACACCCCGCCAGGCCGCGTTACGCGAAGTATTGGAAGAAACCGGTTACAAAGCGGTTATTGTCCGCCCCATGATTCGTGTAAAATATGCTTTTACTTTCCAAGGCAATTACGTCAAAAAAATGGTGCAGTGGTATTTGATGAAAAAATTGGGGCGTATCGGCAAGCATGATGCCAGTGAAATTTTGTCCATTCGTTGGGTTTCTTTACTTAAAGCGCATGAGTTGGTGCAATATCCCAGTGATATACGTTTAGTAGATATGCTTTTAGCATCTATGGATATTACTCCGCATGACGAAACCCCGGAAGGGGAAGAATAATTTTTAAACCCCCGCTTTAAGGCGGGGATTTTAGGAATACTACTAACTATTTGTCTTCTTCTTTTTTAAATTTAGCAGCCACTTCATCTTTGCGGCGGTTAAATTCTTTAACTACTTTTTCTTTGCCTTCGTTGAATTTTTCGCGCGCAGTTTCAAAGTGTTCTTTGGCTTTTTCTTTTAAGTCTTGCGCGTGTTCCAACATCAGTTCTTTGTTATCTTCATAGGTATCGTTGGCCCAGCGTTTAAGGCGTTTGCGGGTGGTTTCCCCTTTGTTGGGTGCATACAACAACCCCACCGCGGCTCCTACTACGGCGCCCAGTAAAAATGCAGCTAAACCGGCCCCGGCTGCTTTACAATTGCAGTTACATTTATCGCACATAAGTCCCCTCCTGTTTTGCTAAATTGGTATATATATTTTACAATATAAGTATAAGCTAAAAACTATTTTTTTACCAGTTTATTTTTAATTAGAGAGGTTTTTTATGCCTAATCCAGCCGCTCCCCGCAATAACGGCCACCAAGAAGCACCGCAGGTGCGCAAACAGACTTTTGACGAAGTCGCTCACACTTTTACAGATGAAGAGGCCCAAGCCGAGGCCAACCGTTGTTTGCATTGTAAAAATGCACGTTGCCAGGCCAACTGCCCGGTAGGGGTACAAATCCCGGATTTTATTGCTTACGTAAAAGAGGGAAAAATCGGGGAAGCGGTCAGTAAAATTATGGAAACCAGTTTGCTCCCTGCTATTTGCGGACGTGTCTGCCCGCAGGAAAAACACTGTGAGGGCAACTGCGTTTTAAAAGAAAAATTTGGCTCTGTAAATATCGGCATGCTGGAACGTTATACCGCAGATACTGCCCGTAAAAAAGGTCTCTTAAAAACTCCAAAAACCGCACCTAAAACCGGTAAAAAAGTGGTATGTATCGGTTCCGGGCCGTCCTCTATTGCGGCAGCGGCCGAGCTCGCCCGCGCCGGGCACGAGGTAACTGTTTTGGAGGCACTCCACGCGTTTGGCGGGGTACTGCGCTATGGGATACCGTCTTTCCGGTTGCCGCGCGAAGTTATTGCGCACGAGATTGAAACCGTTAAATCTATGGGTGTAAAATTTGTGCCGGACGTGCTCGTTGGTGCTACGCAAACGGTGCAGGAACTTTTACAGGAATTTGATGCCGTCTATGTGGGTAGCGGTGCGGGTTTGCCGACGATGACTGGAATTCCTGGTGAAAATGCCGTTGGAGTGTATAGCGCGAACGAATTTTTAACCCGCATTAACCTGATGCAAGCGTACAAATTCCCGGATACGGACACGCCGATTAAAATTGGCAAGCACGTCATTGTATTAGGGGCCGGAAATAGTGCTATGGACGCGGCGCGCTGTGCGATGCGCTTGCGGCCGGACAGTGTAACCATTGCTTACCGCAGAAGTGCGGCCGAAATGCCAGCCCGCGCGGCCGAAGTGGAACATGCCAAAGAGGAAGGTATTGCTTTTGAGTTTTTACTGACTCCCAAAGAAGTGCTGATGGATGAAACCGGGCGCGTAAATGGCCTTAAATTCACCCGTAACGAACTGGGTGAACCGGATGCTAAAGGGCGCCGCCGGCCGGTGGAAATACCGGGCAGCGAGTTTGTGATGCAGGCCGATACGATTATTGTAGCTATTGGGCAACGCCCCAACCCGATTATTGCTAAAACTACGCCCGAGTTAAAAACTACACAGCGCGGTGTATTGGAAATGGACGAAAACGGTAAAACCTCTTTGCCGGGTGTATATGCCGGGGGGGATATTATCCGCGGCGGGGCTACGGTGCTACTTGCCATGAAAGACGGTATCGAAGCGGCCCGCCGTATTAACGCCTACCTGGAGGGGAAATAACATGCAGGAAAATACGATTTTAGAACGCGAACAATTAAATGAAGTTGTCGTCAAATTTGTGATTTATAAACCCTTAATTGCGAGGTCCGCCAAAGCCGGGCAGTTTGTGATTTTGCGCGGGCGGGAAGGCGGCGAACGTGTCCCTGTAACCCTGGTAGATTGGGACGCCCAAAAAGGGACGATTACGGTGATTATTCAAGCCATCGGTAAATCCACTTCTTTGTTTAACAGTTTGCAAAAAGGCGAACAATTTTTAAATGTAGCCGGCCCGTTGGGTACGCCGGTACAAATTAAAAACTACGGAACTGTGGCGGTAGTCGGCGGCGGGGTGGGAATTGCGGAAGTATATCCCATTGCCCGCGCTTTAAAAGAAGCCGGCAATAAAGTAATTGCAGTGTTGGGGGCGCGCACCAAAGATTTACTTATTTTAGAGCCCGAGATGAACGCCTTGTGCGATAAAACTGTTTCCACGACCGATGACGGCTCTTATGGGCAAAAAGGTATGGTAACTGATGCTATCCAAGCACTGCATGATAACGGCGAAACTATTAATGCCGGGTTTATCATTGGGCCGATTCCCATGATGAAATTTACTTCGCGTTTAATGGATAAACTGGGTATGGAGCCGCACGCCAGCTTAAACCCCATTATGTTAGACGGAACGGGGATGTGCGGGTGTTGCCGCGTGACGGTGGACGGAAAAGTAAAATTTGCGTGTGTGGATGGGCCGATGTTTCCGTCTAAGACGATTGATTTTGACGAACTCATCCGCCGCACAAGCGAGTACAAACCGCTGGAAAAAGAAAGTTTAGAAAAATACCAGCACGAAAAAGACCACGTCTGTAAGTGCGGGTTACATTAAGCTTATGAAAAGGCCCCCTTTTTAGGGGGCCTTTTGTGTGACGCATAAGGTTTACTTGGTATGTTATTTCTCACCCAAAATCATCTTTTCTAGTTCAGCTTGCTTTTCCGGATATTTTTCCTGGGCGCTTTCAAATAGAGAGATTGCCAACAGTTGCAGTTTGGCTTGTAAATCATCTAAGCGTTTATCATCTGCGGCGGAGGATTTTACATAATCCGTGTAAGCAGATACTACCAACTTTTGTTCCCGCGCGGTAAACACGCCGGGGTAGTCCTTGTAAGTTTTTTTGAAATACGCTACATCTTGCTTGGCTTGTTTAAGGGCTCCATCCCACAACGCTACCTCTGTGAGTATAGCTTCCAGTTGTTTATCAAAGCGTTGGTTTAAACGTTTGGAATCTTGTTCCGAGAACGCCGCCGTTTCAAACTCATTGGCGTAATTGTCATACAAGCGTACTAATTGTTCCTTGGCTTTTGGCAAGGCGGCAAACCCGTCTGCATACATAGCTAACATTTGCTGCTTGGCTTTACCGATTTCTTGGCGTTGCTCTTTGAAAAATTTGTCATTAGCTTCGTTTATTTTTTTGTTTTGTTCCATGCGGATATGCATTTGGCGCACCTGGGCGTGGACAAAGTCGGACTGGTGGGCGGTGCGGGCCAAGTAGGCATTGGTGGCATCGTCCACAAATTTCATACCCAATGCGCGCCCGGTCCCTACGATAACGGCGGTTAAAGAGGCACCGTCTCTTTGTTCACGTAAGTTACCCGTTACGTCCGGATAAGAGTTGTGCATGTCGTGTTGGTCTGATACGTTATCCCCCATGTTAAGTCTTAAAAGTTCATCGGCTTTGGCGCGTTTGGGGTCAAAGGCATCGCCGTATTTAGCCAACTCTTTGTTGACGTCTTTTTGTTGTTCGTTAGTTAGCCACCAGTTGACCACCGGATGAACCACAAAATCCAATCCATACCAAGCCGCAAAGAACGCGGTGGTGTTTACCAAGCGGTTACGGTATAAGAATAATTTAGGCAGCATGCGCGTACCAAATACGGTAGGGCTTTCTTTGACAAATTGCCAAAAAGTTTTGGTGGGGATATAATCTGGCAGGAAAGTTTTGGCAAAAATGTTTTTATGTTCTAAAGTTCTAAAGAACGTATCAAAGGTTTCATCGGCCAGTTTACCGGCTTCTATTTCTGCTTTTGAGGTAAAAAATCCGGGAGGTAACTGACTCTTCAATACGCCGCCTTCCGCTTGCGCTTGCAACCGGGCTGCGGAGTTTAAGCCGGTAAATCGGTAGGTTTTGGGTGCCACAAAGACCTGTGTCCAATCACTTATTTCATAAGTGTAAGGACCTGTGGGTTTAGGGAGATCTCCCCAACTTAAGTTCCAGTAGCGGATTTCTTGACCGGTTGCAGCTCCTTGTTTTGCTGCTCCGGCAATACGCGCATTAGGCAGAGGTTTCTTAATCAAAGGGAAAAATTGATCCGTGGCGTCTGCCAAGCTGCTTGTCAACCCTTCTGTATAGGAGTATTTGGTGCGCGCTTTGCTGACGTCCAGCGCATTTCTCCAAGACCAATTGCGCGGCATACGCATTGCGGAGCCGTCCGGCAGACGCAGTTGAGACCAAGCACTTTCTATATCCTCCCAAGAACGCAAGCCACCTTTAAACGGGTTTTGTGTGAAATCAGCTACTGCGCGTTCTCCGGTTCTTATATCTGTCACGGCCATGCCGGTTACTTCATCAAAGGAACGTTTGCCTGTCCAACGTTTGGGATTTAAAATAAAACGTTTTCCGGTTAATTGACGAGCCGAATTGGCTAATTGCACCCCCGGCTCCATAAGTTGAGCGGCTTGAGCCCCTTCTGCTCCCACTTCTTCTACAGAAGATATTTTTTGAGTCGTAAATTCAATAATGAGGCCGTCATTTTTGGCTTTGTTAACAAAGTTCATTGCTTTGGCCCCATTGTGTACAGTTTTATTAAACGCAGCCACTTTTTGGCCGTTAGCCGCCATGCGGAACGCTTTGTGGGCCTTAGGCAGTGCCGCCACCGCCCCGCGCGTTAAACGAAAAGCGGTTCCTAACAGTTGAAATACATCTCCCCCAAAGATGAAAAACGCGGTATTAGCCGTCCACCAAAAGAAATCATCCGCATCTTCCGCATTTTTCTTGGCGCGGTTGGGTTGGTTTTTCATCGTCATCACACACTGGTTGGTGTGTTGGTGCGGGTCTTTCCCCGGCATGGAAATAACTGTGGTAGAAATATCATAAAATCCGTCATAAATGTAAGCCAGTTTATCAGCCAGTGTTTGCATTTGTTTAGAATCTAAGCCATAATCTTGCACACCGAATACGGATTCGTTCTTAAGCGGGCAGTATAAGGCCACTACGCGTTGCGCAAACACCTGGCGCAATTTTTCATCGGGTTGATTCAAATTAAGCGGCGAGAACGTAGCAAAAGCAGGTTGTTTAGCCGTTAAGGTTTGTTCATTAAACGGCCGGTATAATAAGCTGGCGGCTTCTAATGCAAACACGCGGGTAGGCAGTGAATATTTTTCCGGGTCGGAAAATTCTACGAGCAGATTCAAAACTTGTTTCGTTTTAGCATCACTCATGGCACTGTAGCGCGTATTTTCAAAAATTGTGCTGAAAATCGCATTTAAAATAGGGGCAAAATCGCGTTGATAATCCCCGGGTTTGATTTCTCCGCGCAGGTTATGTTCTACGCCTTCATCAAAGATTTTTACAATGTCGCGCAGTTGATTGGGAGCATATTCCAAGGTGTAAGCGGTGGCATATTCAGCCAGTAACTGTAAGTTATAAAAATCACCGGTTCCTTGTTTGGGTTCGGAGTTTTTAGCTTGGCGCAATTCTTGCAAGAACCGGCGTTGGAAATCGGCTAAGTTGCCGTTCTTTTTAACGGCCGTTGCCGCTTGTTTTTGAATAGCGGCCTCGTTAGCTTTTCCGACCCCGGTAGTGAGGGTGTTTTTTCTTTCTTCGGGAATAGTCCGCACAACAGTCGGTTTTTTGCGCAACTGGCTGGCAATGAGACGCGCTTGGTAGTCATCGGCCGGATCCATTTTTCCTTTCGCTTGATAAAATTGATTGATTTTGAGTAAAGCCAAGCGCAAGGTGCCTACCGCTATGGTTTTTTGCAAAGAGTCTTTTGTAATTGACTCTTGTAATTTCAAGCGCGCAACGGACATAGGATCTTTTTGGGGGTTAGCCGTGTAAGACGGAGTTGAAAAGCCCAAAAGCATCATACGGTATAACAAGCGCGATTCAATTTGCGGTAACATGCCGTAAAACTCAGTTAAATCTTGGTCCTGAAGAGTGGCCAATTGAGAGACCGTATTACCGATAATTTCCGTAGCATAGGTGGAAGTAAGCAAATCATTTTTTTCAACGGCCGGATTCATTGGGTCTGCATAATCAATCAGTTTATCAAAAGGAATTTCGTCATTCGCTACTTTGCTCAAAAAATTCTTGGCATTAGAAGGCCCCAGTGGGATTGCCATAGCCGGGCGAACGAACCGAGTGGAACCGTTCACTTGGGTTCCGTCCTGTTTGATTTTTTGTTCCACAAGTTGTGCTTGATTTGCGCGGGCTTGTTGGTCGGCTTGGGCAAACATTTTGTTATGTTCATCGCGTGCGGCTGTATCTGCCTTGGCAAAGGCATAACCGGGTGTGTTTTGTTTTTCGGCTTGGGCAGCCTTGCGTTCTACCTGGGTACCTAAGGAGCGGCTATTATTGCGGCGGCGCGACGTTTGCCCCCACCCCAAAGAGGGGGTCAAACAATTGACCAAAAACACGAGCACCATAACACGACACAAAAAAGAGTTCATAAAATATCGCTCCTCTGCTTCTATATTAAAAGTATAAGAGGAGTTTATGTAAATTTCAAGTAGGACCTTAGGCCTACTTACGACTAGGTCTAAAGACCTAGATTATTTTTCTGTTCGCGTGATGAGTGCTTCCACCAGTTTTTGGCGGCGGAATTTGCGGGTTTCCAAGAGTAAACCGTCTGCAGAGAGCTTTTCGTTTTTGGTGGGATTATGCCCTAGTTTTTCGGTTACCCATTGTATGACCGTTTGGGTGGGGGATAAAGTGGCCGGAACGGGTACATCAGCAGCCGCAAACACATCGGCTATTTTGGCATTTGCACTGACAACAATTGACTCCCCGAACGGGCGGATATAAGCGGCAGAAAAATCATATTCGTCTTCAATTTCACCTACCAATTCTTCAAAAATATCTTCCAGGGTCAAAATGCCGGTAATGATTTCTTCATCCGTCACTAAGCAAATGTGCTGTTTGGTTTTCATCAGTTGCTGCAAGGCAGAAGAAATTAAAGTGTCTTGTTCTAACTTAATAATGGGGCGCATAATGGAACGGGTGGATGTGTGTGCACTACTCGACGTTTTGGTGGAAGAGAAAATATCTTTAAAGTTAAGGTAGCCGATGATACTTTGGGGGTCCTGCGGGTTTTCCAGTACCGGGAAGCGGGTGTGCATGTCTAAATGGGCTTTTAAAAAAGTTTCGGCAATGGAATCATTGGCATACAAAAAATAGACTTGTTCCAAGGGAACTTGTATTTCCTGGATGGTACGCACGCAAAATTGGGCACTGGCCAGCACAATTTTTTCTTCCGCTTGGCTAAATAAACGGGAAGAAGAAGCAATGGCCGCGGCGGTGCGCAAGTCGGCGTAAGCGGCTTTCTTGGCAGTTTTGGGGTCCTGAGTTACTACGGGAGCTTTGTATGTGCAAAAACGGACAATTTTTTCAACTACGGTAACCAAAGGGAGCAACAAACTATATACTATGCGCATTACCGGGGAAAGTTTTAACACGACCCACTCTTTATTTTTAATGGCATATGTTTTGGGAACTAATTCTGAAAATATAATGATGGCAAAGCTAAGGGGTAGCACCACACAGGCAATAGAAATAGCGTGTGCCAAAGGCCCTGTAATGCCCCATTGCGCCAGGAAAGGTTTTAAAAAATCATCCGCTCCGGCTCCGCCCATAGCCGCTGCGATAGCCCCCACCAATGTAATACCAATTTGCACTACCGCTAAACTTCCTTCCAGATGATCTTTCATAAACAGAGCGGCTTGGGCTCCGGAAAGATTCTCCTGAAATAAGACAGCTACCTTTGTGCGTGAAATGGAAGCCAATGCCATTTCATAGGCGGCCAAAAGGGCGTTTAAGGCCAACATTAAAAGAATAATTAAAATCGTCATTTTCTATATAGTAGCATTTTTTGTGTTTTTACTTGGTTTTTTCCGTATTGTTTTTGTTATAATAAAGATAGAGTACCCCGTGGGTATTTTCTATTTTTATTTGTTGTAGACTATTATAGGAGAAATTATGTCAGACCGCTTCGCCGCTGCTACCCAAATTTTAAAAGAATTTGGCAAAGACAGCGCCAAACTTATCCCCATTTTGCAAAAAGTGCAAGATGCTTATGGTTTCCTACCCGAAGATGTAATGCGTTACATTGCTAACGAGCTTGAAATATCGCCCGCCCGCGTATTTGGCGTGGCGACTTTTTTTGCTCACTTTGCCATTACCCCCAAAGGCAAACATATTGTACGTGTATGCAACGGAACCGCTTGCCACGTAAAAGGTTCCGCAGCTGTAATCAATATGGTACGCGAAGTTTTAAAACTTAAACCCGGGCAGGATACGACCGAAGATGGTCTGTTTACCTTAGAGTGCGTTTCTTGTTTAGGTGCATGCGGTTTGGCCCCTGTCATGGTAATGGATGAAACGGTCCACGGCCAAATTACCGCCGAAAAAGCATCTCAAATTATTGACGAAGTACGCAAACAGGAGGCCGTCCATGCCTAAGCAAGAAATTGAAAAAATTGCCAAAGATTATAACGACGCTTACAAAAAAATTACCGGCCGCGTAGTGATCTGCGGAGGCACCGGTTGTATTGCCGGCGGTTCTTTAAAGGTATATGAAGCATTTCAAAAAGAAATGGAGAAGCACAAAGTCGGTTTCTGTTTGCAAATTACCAAGGATTGCCATGAAAATTACTTAAGTTTAAGCGGTTGCCGCGGATTTTGTGCCATGGGGCCGCTGGTAAGTGTGGGTGATATTTTCTATACCAAAGTAAAACCGGAAGATGTGGCCGAAATTGTAGAAAAAACGGTCCTTAAAGGGGAAGTAATTGACCGTTTGCTTTATCATAACCCGGCCACCGGAAAAACCTCTAAAACTATTGAAGATATTCCGTTTTATGCCAAGCAAGAACGCATTTTGTTGCATGATTGCGGGCGCATCAATCCGGAAGATATTAACGAATATATTGCCCACGGCGGTTATGCCCAAGCCAAACGCGTTTACACGCAAATGACACCGGAAGAAGTCTGCAAGGAAATGACGGAATCGGGTTTGCGCGGGCGCGGCGGGGCCGGTTTCCCCACCGGTAAAAAATGGGAATTTACCCGCATTGAGCCCGGTGAGAAAAAATACGTAATTTGTAACGCGGACGAAGGCGACCCGGGGGCCTTTATGGACCGTTCGGTCATGGAAGGTAACCCCAATGCGGTGCTTGAAGGTATGATGATTGCCGCACGGGCTATCGGGGCTGATGAGGGTTATGTATATGTGCGTATGGAATATCCGTTAGCCATTAAACGTATCCGCAAAGCCATTGAACAGGCCGAAGAAAAAGGACTTTTAGGCAAAAACATTTTTGGCAGCGGCCTTGACTTTAAAATCAACGTAATGGAAGGGGCCGGTGCCTTTGTGTGCGGCGAAGAAACTGCTTTAATTGCGTCTGTGGAAGGCAAACGCGGTATGCCGCGCGTGAAACCTCCGTTCCCTAGCCACAGTGGTCTGTTTGGTAAACCCACCGTTATTAACAACGTAGAAACATTGGCGACAGTAGCCAAAGTGTTTGAAATGGGTGCCAAGGAGTTTAAGAAAATCGGTACGCTTTCCAGCCCCGGTACAAAGACATTTGCCGTAACCGGGCACATTGCCAATACGGGGCTAGTGGAAGTGCCTATGGGAACCACCTTGCGCCAAGTAATTAACGACGTGGCCGGCGGTACTACGGAAGATAACGGTACCGTTAATAAAGACGCTTTCAAAGCAGCTCAAATCGGCGGGCCTTCGGGTGGGTGTTTAACCAAAGAACATTTGGACGTCCCGCTGGATTATGATTCTTTAAAAGCCGCAGGTGCCATGGTAGGCTCCGGCGGGCTTGTGGTAATGAACCAGCATACTTGTATGGTAAACGTGGCGCGTTTCTTTTTGGAATTTACGCAACGTGAATCGTGCGGGAAATGCGTTCCTTGCCGCGAAGGAACCGAGCAGATGCTTTCCATGTTAAATGACATTGTGGAAGGGCGCGGTACCTTAAAAACTTTAGAAAACTTGGAAGATTTGGCCAAGGCCGTACAGAAAGCTTCTTTGTGTGCGTTAGGCAAAACGGCACCTAACCCGGTGCTTTCTACCTTAAAACACTTCCGCGACGAATACATCGCCCACGTGGTAGATAAACGCTGCCCCGCCGGTGTATGTAAGGCGCTTGCCCGCTATGAAATTGACCCAACCAAATGCAAAGGGTGCGGTATGTGTAAACGTGCCTGCCCGGTGCAAGCCATTAGCGGCAATGTGGGCAAACCCCACCAAATTGACCCCAAGAAATGTGTGAAATGCGGCAGCTGCAAAGCTACCTGTAAATTTGGCGCGGTCAGCGTGAGCGCGTAGGAGATTTATATGGAAAAAGAACAATTTGTAATAATTGAAGGTAAAAAAGTACCGATTGAGGGTGAGCGCAATTTATTAGAGCTCATCCGCAAAGCGAACTTTAACATTGTCACGTTCTGCTACCACCCGGAACTGGCCGTCTACGGTGCGTGCCGGTTGTGCTTAGTAGAAGTGGAAGGGATGGGCATTGTGGCCTCGTGTACGGTAGCCCCCAAAGACGGGATGAAAGTGCGCGTAAACAGTGACGAAATTCGCCACCTGCGCCGCATTAACTTGGAACTCTTGCTTTCGTCCGGCAATCACAACTGTACGCTTTGTTCCAAATCCGGCAACTGCAAACTGCAGAAACTGGCCAAAGATATGGACGTAACGGAAATCCGCTTTAAATCCAAAAAGATTGATAGTCATAAGGACGCTACTTCCCCAGCGTTAGTGCGCGATCATAGCAAATGTATTTTGTGTGGTAACTGCGTGCGTATCTGCAACGAAGTCCAAGGCATTGGTGCCATTGACTTTGCGTTCCGCGGATTTCGTTCCAAAATTGCGACCGCGTTTAACAAAGAGCTCGGCCAAAGTAAAGAATGTGTATCCTGCGGACAATGTGCGCGTGTGTGCCCGACGGGTGCGCTAATGCCCAACTCGCAAGAGATTGAAAAAGTATTTGAAGCCATTAATAACCCCAAAAAGAAAGTAGCGGTACATATTGCCCCTGCGGTACGCGTGGGATTAGGCGAAATTTTCGGCTTACCGCAAGGCCAAAACGTGGACGGCAAAATTGCCGCTGCCTTGCGTATGTTGGGTTTTGACTATGTGTACGATACGGCTTTCTCGGCCGACCTTACGATTGTGGAAGAAGCTACGGAATTTTTAGGCCGCTTTACCAAAGGCGTGAATTTACCGCAGTTGACCAGCTGTTGCCCGGCGTGGGTCAACTATGTGGAGAAGTATGCGCCCGAGTTCTTGCCCAACTTATCTACGGCACGCTCGCCGATGCAAATGATGGGGCCCGTTATCAAGGCGGACTTTGAACAACGCGGTGGTAAACGCGAAGATTTAGTAGTGGTAGCCATTATGCCTTGTTCGGCCAAAAAGTACGAAGCCACCCGTGAGGAATTTTCCGTTAACGGCAACCCGGATACGGATTATGTAGTTACGACCGTGGGTCTTGCGCGTATGATTAAAGAGGCCGGTATTGACTTTGTCAATTTGGAAAACGAGTGGTTTGATATGCCTTTTGGTACCAAAACCGGTGCCGGGGTCATTTTCGGTGCGTCCGGGGGTGTAATGGAAGCGGCTTTGCGCTTTGCGCTGGCCGAACTAGACCCGGAAAATGCACGCAGCGTAAAATTTACCAGCTTGCGTGAAAGCAGTGTTTTCAAAGAAAAAACTCTTAAAATCGGTGACAAAGAAATCCGCGTAGCCGTAGTGAGCGGACTTAAAAACGCCCGCAAACTGCTTGACGATATTAAAGCCGGTAAAAATAAATACGACTTTATTGAAGTCATGTCTTGCCAAGGTGGGTGTGTAGCCGGTGCCGGTCAGCCGCAATTTGACGGTTGGGCCCCGCGCAAACGCCGCGCCGAAGGCTTGTATCAGGAAGATACCGAACTGGCTTATAAGTCACAGGATAACAGCGGTGTAATGGCCTTGTATGGAAGTATTTTTGGTAAGGTAGGCGATAAAAAAGCACATCAGTTGCTGCATACGCACTACACGGACCGTAAAGACCGCACAGGCCAAAAAGCCGGTAAATAAATCCTTATACGAGATTGAAAAATACCCCCAAAACTTTACGTTTTGGGGGTATGTTTTATAACTACTGCTCACAATAAACCCCGGGCGTAAGCCCGAGGGATGGAGTGTGTATCCCTAAATCTTCATATTTAGTACCATCTAGGTATGGAACTTACTAAATTAAGCCACTGCGTTTATCACTGCCGATACCACAT
>JAGCXL010000015.1 GCA_017961295.1 Elusimicrobiaceae bacterium | reverse complement strand
TGGTTATTTTGTAACTACGGTAGGGATAAACGAAGAGCAAATACGTAAATATATAGACATGCAAGGGAAAGAAGATTTGGGGCGAACAATGAAATTGTTCGGATAAGAAGAAACCCCGGGCGTAAGCCCGGGGAGTTTCATCACTTTATTTTGTTTTTTTTCGTCTCAAATATACTTGTGCCGCTTGTGTAATGCGCAGAAAAAACGGGATTTTGTGATAGTAGCGATCGTCCAAAGAAACCATGCCGTCAAACCCGGCCTGGGCCAGTTGGCGGGCGTATTCTTCGGTTTCTAGATAGGAAGTCAACGCAATAATTCCGCCGCTGTAACCGCTTTCACGCAAACGCCGGGCAATATAAAAGCCGTTGTTTGTACCCAATTGAATATCCGTAAAAATAATATCCGGTTCGAAAGGAAGTTTCTGTAGCCATAACAAAAATTGCATGGCGTCGCCCTCACTATGCAGCGTGGCTCCGGGGAACAAAACGCCAATATCGGTTAAATGTTCAAAATGTTCTAAAAGAGGGTTGTCATCATTAATAATGACAATCTTTTTCCCTTCCAAGTCAACATATGGTTCCGGCAGCGGCTCTTGCGGGTAGAGGCAAAAGGCACTTAAGTTAAACGGAGCGGCATAAGGTTTGGTAGTGGCGGGCAACGTGGATACCAAAAAAGGGTCCACCATAGAAATTCCATAGCGCAAGTAATCTAGCGCGTATTTTAATGTGGCGTCCTGCTGGGTGTTTACATACAAAGCGTGTACTTGGCTGTAAAGCGGTAACATTTTATCTAGCCAGTAACGTTTTTCTTGTACGGACATTTCGCGTGCTTCCAACGGGATAGATTGGTAATAGAGCAGTGCAGAGGCTTGTGCTTTAAACTGTTCAAAATTTGCCAAAGTTTGATGATAATGGGTTAGCCAATCTTTCTTTTGGGCGGGGGTAAGTGCCAAGTTGTTTTGTAAAACCGGTTGCAACGGCGCGGTAGGTGAGGGGGTTAAAATAAGTTTAGAAAGAAGATTGGACTTAGTAAAACGCATGCGCGCCAAGGCATGCTCTAAATTCTGTTGTAAGCGGCTGGTAAGGGGGCCTTTGCGCAGCAACTGCAAAATTCCCTTTTGAGATTGGGCAAATGCTCCCAGGGGTAAGCATAGCAATACAAGCAACGTCCACTTCTTCATATCTATAGTATAGCAATCTGCACACAAAGGTCGCCAGGGTCTTAAGACCTAGAATCCGGTGGGCCCTGTGTATGATACGGATTGGGCGTTTATTTCTTAATTTGAGTAACGGCCTCTAGTACCGGGGCCAGTTGAGCCAAATTGAGCCCTTCTATGCCACCCCGGTCCGCCGCGGCAGCCAAGGCCGGGTTTAACGGTAAGCGTGCGGTGGCCACAATACCAAACTTTTTAGCGGTTTCTTCCAAGCGGCTTTTGCCAAAAATATCGTGTGTCTTGCCGCAATCCGGGCAGGTAAAGTAACTCATATTTTCCACCAGGGCGGTAAGCGGCAAATTCATCGTGCGGGCCATATTGACGGCCTTTTCTACAATCATACCTACCAATTCCTGCGGACTGGTTACAAATACAATGCCATCTACCGGTAAACTTTGAAAAACCGTCAACGTAGTATCCCCGGTTCCGGGCGGCATATCTACAAACAAAATGTCCACATTATCCCACACCACTTCCGTCCAAAATTGGGTTACGGTGCCGGTAATAAGCGGGCCGCGCCAAATAACGGGGTCGGTTTCGTTATCCAATAATAAATTTAAGGACATCAGTTGCACTCCGCTGGCGGTTTTGACCGGATATACGCCGCTTTGATCGCCTTGTGCGCGCTCGTGCACGCCAAACATTTTAGGGATAGAAGGGCCGGTAATATCGGCATCTAATACGCCGGCTTGCAAGCCTGTTTTCTGGGCGGCGGCCGCTAAAAGCGCGGTCACCATAGATTTTCCCACTCCGCCTTTGCCGCTACAAACGGCAATTACGCGTTGTACGCGGGCGTGCGGGTTTAATTTGGCGAGCAAGCTTTGCGGTTCTGTGCGTTCCCCGCAGTTTTGGCCGCAGGAACTGCAATCGTGGGTACATTCGGGCATAAAATACTCCTTAAAAGGTCTTTTTTATATTTTACAAAATCTAACTATTAAACAGCTGGTACAAAGAAAAATGTACGTGGACAACTAAAAAAAGCCTAAATTATAGTAGTTTTAAAAAAGAAACCCCTAGAATTTAAAAGTTCTAGGGACCCAATATGGGGTGGATGACGAGATTTGAACCCGCGACCTCCGGTTCCACAGACCGGCGCTCTAACCAGCTGAGCTACATCCACCATAAATCGCTTTTTCTATTCTAGCAAATTAATAATGGGTGCGCAACTTACTTTGTTGAATGGGCCGCGCAAGCGGTAAGCTCAGTATGTAGTTTTTCCAGTTGGGTTTGTACCAGTGCCCAGTCACAGTTATTGACATCATCGCGGTCCGTTTCCACAATGAGGGCATGGGGATTATTAGGCGCGTTATACACAGAGAGGGTATTGTAAAACACGAGGGTCGGTTTGCTAAATCCGGCCGCAATATGCACCACGGAAGTATCCGGAGTTATTACTAAAGTAGCTCGCCGTACCCACTCAAATAGTTCAAAAACGCTGCCCGTTTTTTTAACGTGTACATTTGGAATATCTTTAGTTGCCTCTTGCCAATGTGCATACATCGCAGGCATACTGGGAATTATAATGGGTTGCCTAAACGGGGCTAATAAAGCTGCCAAGCGTTTTAAGGTTTGAGCGGAGAAACGGCGTTTATCTATAGAGCCGGACGGGTTGAGCAAAATGTAAGCAGGTACCTGCTGCTGCGTAAGCCAAGTTTGCACAGCTTGTTGGTCTTGCGGGGGAACGGGCAGATCGTAGGACGTACTCGGATTTTTGATCCCTAATATTTGTAAAATGGCGCATTCGTGTAAACTGCCATGCTTTTGCAAAGCCCCAAAAGGTTGCACAGGGCTGGTAAAGCAATCAAGTACGCGGTCTGCGCCTGCAAGCCATTTGAATAAACGCCAATTTTGGTAATCTTTGTTGGAACTGTCTAACACCAAGTCAAAATGATATTTGCGCAATTTTATTCCATACCCAATCAGCGTGAACCAACGCTGATTGGGGCGGATTAGTTTAGGGATAGGCAGTTTAATAATTCGGTCAATGTACGGATTTTCTTTTAAAAATTGATAACCGGCTCCAAAACAGACTACGCTGATATGAACCTGGGGATTGGCTTGTTTAATATTGCGATAACAACAAGAAGAAATAATGGCATCCCCCAAGGAACCTTCCCCTCTTAAAATTAATATATTGCGCAAGTCTGTAACGGACGGAATTTTTTGCATAGTCAGTTTTTATTCCGGGTTGGACCACTCCCGGCGCAGGGTAGGCCAGGCGTAGCAGATATAGGCACCCAGGATAAATGCGGCTAATGTGATGAGCAAGCACAGTAGTGGTAGCATGGTAACAAAGGAAACCGTTACTTTAGCAATGTGCCTTTCGGGTACTACGGAAATTAAGTACCAATTATTAATGTTTAGCGGCTGATAACTGATGTATAACACCCCTTGTTTGGCAGATTCATATTTTACGAGGCCTCCCTTGCGAGCTTTAAAGTCTTTAAGCACTTGGTCACGTAATTTATGGTCTGGATCGTCCGGCATATCAAAAATGTTGTATAAGCCGCTAATGGCGTTTTTATGGAAAGATTCTACTACTTTATCCCCGTTTGAATCTACAATCAGTGAATATCCTTCCCCACCGAAGGATTGCATGTCTAAGAGTTTGCCGAATTCAGCCGTGTCGCGCGTTCCCATAAGGACGCCGATTACTTCGTCTTTGTTTTTAATCGGTACGGATTCTACTAAAATATTTTTACCGTCTTGCTCATCTTTTACACGTTCGGAAATTTGAGCTTCCCCCTTTACGGCGCGTTCAAAGTGAGGCATCCCCGCCAGGTTAATCATTTTTCCGTTGTCTAAATAAGTTACCCCGTTTGTGCTCCCTAGCTCCATATTTTTAAATAGGTTTTGTTTGCGTTCCGTTTCCAAGAGTTCGGTCATACCAGCTAAGGTCGGGTCCGGCAAGATAGACATGGCAGTGGCAATCGCGCTGAGTGTGTCCAAGTCGGCCTTTACCTGGGCTTGAACGTGTTGTGTGTCCTGGTTGGCAAATTCGCGCAAGATTTGCAGCGTTTCACCTTCCAGCGTATTGGTTAGTTGACGCACGTATAGCAAAATAGCCGTGGATACAACGGCCGTACAGGCTAAAAGTACGGTAGCACATTGAGCAAACGATATTTTTTTATTCATAATTCCTCACTTGTTTTTCTTCACCCGTATACGCGGTAGTGAAGCGCGTTTTTTTAAACGCAGTAAATTGTTTTTGAAAAACCGAGCCAGTCCCCCTTTGGCGGTTTCACGATATTCGGTTTTCATGTCTAAGCCGGTCTGCATCATGGCAGCCAGCACATCATCATAAGAAATACGGTGTTCCCCGTCGGAAATTAAGGCATATGTGGCACAATCAAGGGCGCGTGCGGCCGCTAATGCGTTGCGTTCAATGCACGGGATTTGTACTAGGCCGTCCACCGGGTCGCACGTTAAACCCAAGTGATGCTCCAGTCCCATTTCGGCCGCATAGGCAATGCGGCGGTTGTCGCCACCTTCCAACTGGCAAGCGGCTGCCGAGGCCATGGCACAGGCCACGCCGATTTCACCTTGGCACCCTACTTCCGCGCCGGAAATAGAGGCGTTACTTTTAGCTAAATTGCCAAACAAGCCCGCGGTCGCCAGGGCGTGAATTAGGGTAATGTCTTCAAATTCGTAAATTTCTTTAATCAGCCGGCATACCGCTGGAACTACCCCGTTGGAACCGCAGGTCGGCGCGGTAACTACTTCTCCGCCGGAAGCGTTTTCTTCGGCGCAGGCCAAGGCGTACGCATACAAATTGTTTTTGCGGCGCAAGTAAGCCGGGGCGTGTTCGGCACTATGCAAGTATCGTCGGGCTTTGCGTTCTAGCCCTAACGAGCCGGGCAGCACACCGCGTTTTTCTAGACCGCGGTTCATGGTGCGCATCATGGTGTGCCACACTGTAGTTAAATAATCCCAAATTTGCGGGCCTTCGCACTCTTCCACATATTCCCACAAAAGCATGCGGTTTTTGGCGGTGTAATTTAAAATTTCCGCCATGGATTTGTGCGGATAAATAGATTTTTGGTGGGGGATAAAAGAATCGTCACACACCTTGCCGCCGCCTACGCTGTAGAGTGTTTTTTCCGCCAGTACATGCTCGGCTTTATCTAAAGCTTGTACGTGTAAAGCGTTTGGATGTTTGGGCAGAAAGACGGACGGCTTCCACAAAATAGTTACCGGGCGCGGTTCAAAACCTTCTTTAATGGCATAGTCGGTCAAGTGCCCTTTGCCGGTAGCCGCGAGGGAACCGTAAAGCGTTACTTTAAAACTGGCCGCTTGCGGATTTTGCGCGGCAAATTGCTCCGCCGCTCTGCGCGGTCCCATGGTGTGGCTGCTGGAAGGCCCCATGCCAATCGTATATAGTTGTGTTAACGATTCCATAAATTCACCCTACTTTAAAAATGGTATCATAATTTGACGATGAATATCTTATCTTCTTTTTTAGTAGCGGTGGGGCTCTCCATGGATAACCTGGCGGTGACGGTATCGGCCGGGTGTAGCCGCAGCACGCATAGTTGCGGGGGGCTTATTGTACAAGTCAGCGTGTTATTTGCCTTGATGCACTTTGTAATGTTTGCGTTAGGGTATGAAGGTGGGACATTGGTGCATGCAAGCCGTACCTTGGGAGCGTGGATCGCTTTTGCAATTTTAGTTTTTATCGGGCTACGGATGATTAAAAATGCGTTTGGCCCGGCAGAAGAGGTATCTTGCCCGATTTTTACTTCCCTTAAAACGCAGTTGGCCTTATCCGTAGCTACCAGTTTAGATGCATTATTTGTCGGGGCCGGGCTTGCCTTGGCGGGGGCACCGTTTTGGCAAACGCAAGCGGCTTTGGTACTGTGCGTATTTATAACCAGTCTGTGTGGGTTTTACTTAGGGCACTATTTGGGTAAAAAGTTTGGGCGCAATATGGAAATAGCCGGAGGCGCGGTACTGACGCTTTTGGGAATTAAGGTATTGCTAGAAGCGATAGGCATTTGGTAGAATAGCGGTATCTTACAGTGAGGTGTTACTATGGGCATTATCTCGGTAATTATTATTTTAATTTGTATCTGTGTGGACAATATGGTAACGGCCAATATGTCCTCGGTCAATATGACCAAAGAAAACAAAAGTGTATTTTCCGTTAAAATGGCCTTGTTTTTTACGGCCGCCAATGTGGTATTTTTTGGAATCGGCTACTTAATTAGTGTAATTTTCTTTCGCAACTGGGTGTATTTTGCGCACAACTGGGTGGCGTTTGCGTTCCTGCTTTTGTTGGGGATTAAGCTGATGTTGGAATCTATTGAAAAATCGCCCAGTTTCCGCGATGAAGATGCCGGCGGGCTTGGAAAACTGATTAAAGTTTCTTGTTTAATTGGGCTAAACAGTTTTTTGGTGGGCTACGCGTTTGAAACGATGGACCGCCATTTCTTCCCCGAAGTAATTTTGCTTTTAGTGCTTAGCTTTGTGATGACGCTTTTGGGCAGCCACTTAGGTGGCAAAGAGATTAAAAACTTGCTTAGCAAAAAACTGGAACTGGTAGCCGGGATTGTGCTGATCATTATGGCTATCCGCATGATTATTATTTAAGTTACAAATTTAGTGACGAAAAAACCCCCGCACTGGGTGCGGGGGTTAAATTTCACTGCGCCCACCAAGCGGAATTCTACCGACGATGGCGTGTACGAATTTTCTGCCGCGCTTTTCCCGAATCTGCCAAAGACAGGATTTCCCTGCCATATACAAGTATATCTATCGTCGATAGGTTCAAGTTTCTCTAGCGCAGATATTATTAGAGATATGATATGGTTTCATTTATCGGCATCTTTAATAACATCTTGTTCTGCATGTTCCCATCCATCACTAGTGTGTTCGTCCTGTATTCCACCTGGAATGCCATTATTAATTTGTATTCGTCCACGACTCCAATAGCCATCGCTTCCCCCAGCAATACTTTCTATTAATCCACGACAAATATTATATTGTCCATTATTGACCGAAGCTAATTCTCTAATATTGTAACTTTTGCCAAGGCAAAGTTCCGTGCTAATATCCTGGTATATGGCATTAATAGTTTGATATAGTTCGTCGTTGGGTTTAATAATATTTAAGCCCAATTGGCTCTTAGCTTCTCGTCTATTGATTGTGTAATCATGACTTCCGGAATCGCTACATAAAAATGCGATTATTTGCTTAATCTTTCCAGTATCGTTTACTTGGTTAGACAAAAGCTTCTCGGCTAACATTTTAATTTGGGCACGTGAACGATATACTTTACCTAATACTAATGGATGAACTTTTTCTGACAGTTTTATCATAATATTAGCAAGTGCCATGTCGTCCTTTATACCTAATTGCTCTTGAGCAAATTCCAAATATCCATTTACGTCCTCAACGCTGACTGGAAATGTTTGAGCTACTGCGCCTGGGATAGCAGGATTCATGGCTGTATTTAGACTAGGATCTATTGGGCCAAGGGTAGCCTGCTTTGTCATAATAATAGAGTTGGCACCGATGCTTATTAATGTTCCAGCACTATGTGCTTTATGGGGAATAATAACTTGAAATTCGTCACAGTACATTCGTAAGAGATTTATAATATTCCAGGCAGCAGCGATATCACCTCCTCTTGTGTAAAGATATAAAGAAATTCTAGGAACAGATCCGATTTTTTCTAAGTGATTAATAAATAAGTCTATTACATCTTGAGCAATTCTTGTTTCATATCCAGGTCTATCACTTGTGATATATACCAAAAGTTTTGTATCAAGTTGTCGTTCTAATTTTTGATATAGATTTTCTCTATTTAGGTACATTTTATTTTCTCCTTGGAATCCTAAAGATTCCATGTATTTTAGGTTGTTATCAAGGATGCCGTATAAGTAAGAAATTTTTATGCTATTTTCCAACGAAAATATTGTAGAAAATTTGACTCTATAATAGTTGTATATGTACTAAAAGGGTATTTGCCTGGAGTATTTTTATTGCGTGCGTAATAGATGCGTGGCACCCCGCAGAAATGTGGTATAATTTGGACAGGAACATTATATTATGAAAACAATAGGCATCATAGGCGGGATGAGTTGGGAAAGCACCATAGAATACTACCGCTACATTAACGAAGAAGTCAGCCGCCGTGTAGGCGGGCTCCATAGTGCTAAAATATGGCTTGAAAGTTACGATTTTGACCTCATAGAGAAACTACAAACGCAGGAAAACTGGGAAGAACTAGGCCGCATTATGGTAACTTCGGCCCAAAAGTTGGAGCAAGCGGGAGCCGATTATATCGCTATTGCTACCAATACTATGCACTTGTTAGCCCCACAGGTACAAGCCAATATTTCTATACCGCTTATTCATATTGCAGAGGCCACCGCAAACACGGCCAAAGCCCAAGGTATTAACACTGTGGCCCTTTTTGGCACGCGTTATACTATGACAAAACCCTTTTATAAAGATAAGTTGCAAAGTGATTATCACATCCAAGTAATCTTACCGCAGCAAGCAGACCAAACCGTTATAAATGACATTATTTATAATGAACTGTGCCGCGGTATTATTAAAGATACGTCACGAGAACGGCTAGAACAGATTATCAACGAGTGCCAAACACGCGGGGCACAAGCCGTTGTGCTCGGGTGTACGGAACTGCCACTTATCATTAAAACGGCTTCTATACCCGTAATAGATACTACCAAAGCCCATAGTTTGGAAATTGTGAACCGGATTTTGCAGTAGCTACCTGTAGATAAATACCGTGTAAAAAATTCCTTGCACAGTTGGTGTCGCGTGGATATCAATTTTAAGCCCGCATACAAAGTGCGGGCTCAAAATTTGCGCCCACCAAGCGGTGTTCTACCGACGAGGGAGTGACCAAAATAGTGCCCTATTTCTTTATAGTTTACTATCGCTAACTTTGCGAAAAATGGCGCATATTTTCTACAACCGCCCGGGTTCAACTTTTGATAGTGAAGAAAGCGATTGAATCCCATAAACCAGGATATAGCCATAAAAATGATACAATAGGTACATAAAGACATATGCTGAAAAATAACACATTCCTTGTTTTAATTTCCAAAACAAAGATCTTATGGAATTGTTCCATAGGGATGTATGGTGGTTCGCGTCAGTATGATGTATTGATTGATAACAATTTATGTAGTATTTAAAACAGAGGGCACCAATTTGGTGCTCCTTTTTTTGGAGAAAATGAATGAAAACATTAGTATTAACATTTAATTTGCTTGGCGGTTTAGGGGTGTTCCTGTTGGGCATCAAAATGATGAGCGACGGGTTGCAGAAAGCCGCCGGAGACCGTTTGCGGCGGATTATTGCCCGTGCCACTACCAACCGTTTTACGGCAACGCTGTCCGGTATTTTAGCCACCTCGATTATTCAATCGTCTTCAGCCACCACCGTCATGGTGGTAGGGTTTGCCAGCGCGGGACTGCTTAGTTTATCCCAATCTTTAGGTGTTATCTTTGGGGCGAATATCGGCACTACCACTACGGCTTGGCTGATTAGTATCCTAGGGTTTAAGATAAACATTTCTGTATTTGCCATGCCCATGATTGGCATTGGGTTCTTTTCGCAATTTATTAAAAAATGGCCATTAGCACGCCGTATCGGTGAAGCCATGGTTGGGTTCGGGTTACTGTTTTTAGGGTTGTCGCTCATTCAGGGAGCCCTACCCGATATGCAAAATTCCTCTGCTGTGGTGGAATGGATTGTCAGATTCCGTCCCGATACACTTTTTTCTTTATTAGGTGTAATCGGCGTAGGAACAGTGCTTACGGTTCTGCTCCAATCTTCCAGTGCCGTGATGGCTGTTACGCTTACCTGTGCCGCAAAGGGACTCATTGACTATCCCACCGCTTGTGCCCTTGTATTAGGGGAAAACATCGGCACCACCATTACGGCCAATATTGCCGCTATCGGTGCTCCGCGGATTGCTAAACGGGCTGCGTTGGGGCACATGCTTTTTAACGTACTCGGGGTAGTGTGGGCGGTAGCATTTTTCCATCCTTTTTTGGGGTTGATTGAT
>JAGCXL010000014.1 GCA_017961295.1 Elusimicrobiaceae bacterium | reverse complement strand
TAGTAGCCGCTGGCGGCTTTCAATACTTTTTTCTTTCTTGCGTGTCTAGGAACGCTGAATTTAATTCTCATGTTTCAACCTCTTATTTCGCCATCGGCAAATACTTGGCTAAGATTTTGCCTTTGTTAGACTCAGGCGTGATTACACCGGTTTGGCGCATATCATGCTTGCGTGAGGCAGAAACAGGCGTTAGCAAGTGTTTTCTGCCGGCTTTTCTGTGGGTGAATTTACCCGTAGCGGTTTTGCGGAAACGCTTTTTGCCGCCACTGTGGTTTTTTAATTTTGGCATTTTATATATACCTCTTTTTTAATGTGCTCTTATTTATCCTACCTGCGGCAGGAGCCGGTCCGCCCCGAACGCAGTCACTGCAAAAAGAGCCAAAAAATCTAGTTTTTGGGGATCAGGGTGATAAACATCCTGTTTCCCATGGATTGCATATTTCCGTCCACGGTGGCCAGTTCGGCCATGCGTTTGGCGGTATTATTTAAAATATCAATCCCAATATCTTTGTGTTGGTTTTCACGTCCGTGGAACACCACCACAAAGCGTACCTGGTTTTTCTTGCGCAAAAATTCTTCAATTTGGCGCATACGTACTTCCAGGTCATGCTCGGCAATGTGCGATTTAATCCGCAGCTCTTTAAGCGTTACTTTGGCTTGTTTCTTTTTGGCCTCGCTTGCCTTTTTGCCCTGTTCATAGACGTACTTATTGTAGTCTAAAATTTTGCACACAGGAGGATTCGCGTTGGGGGAAATTTCTACTAAATCCAGTTCCCGTTCTTTGGCCAAACTGACGGCTTGCATGACCGGCATTACGCCTAACATAGTACCGTCGGTATCAATCACGCGTACTTCAGGCACGCGGATGTTATGGTTTCTGCGGTAGAGATCTTTTTTGTATTCTCTTCTGTTATCGAATCTTGCCATTTATTTTTCTTTTGAAAAAAATTGCCCCTTTTGTGGGACAATTTTATTATACTAATTTATCAATACAGGTGTCAAACTTTATTGTGCTTTGCTGGTATACACTTCCTCGCCGTCTTGAAAGAGTTTCCACCCTTGGTCCGGGTCATAGGTAAGCGTCCAACCGTTAGCCGTCCAAGTGGGCACATCCGCATCTTCGGCTTGGTTCATCAACAGCCCTTGTTCAAAGCCGGGCAAAAAAACTTCCGCCTCACGCCCGTTTTCACTTTGCACTACATACGCCGCAAGCACCGGCTCTTCCACTTGGATGACCGGGAACAATGCCGTTCCCGCTTCCCACAAACGGATGCACTCCCCACGCACCGCGCTATATGTGTATCCGGCCGAAGCAATGCAGCTATGCGCATCGCGGTCCGCGCCTACTCTGGGCTCAGCTGTTTGAGAAGGCGTGAACGGAATATATACAATCACTAATACTACCAACAAAACAAGTGCTACCAGTAATAAGATCAGTTTTTTCATAATTATATTATACTAAGAAAAGGCCCCCTTTCGGGGGCTAATTTTCTGCTTAATCATCAAACGCAGGCTGAATTTTCTTCATATTTCCGCCGCGTGTTAACGTGGGCTGTCCGTGGTAAGTAATTTTGCCACTCCCGTTAGCCTGTGCTTTTAAAGAGTGCATGACAAACACTTCCACGTCACCCCTGGCATTGACCGCCACCTGCGCGCTATTGATACGCAAGTCTGCGGCATCTATATCGTCATGCCCGTTATTGGTGAGTCGCGCCTCTTCGGCATGCCCGGAAAGTTCAAGATTTCCCCGGTCAAAGTTGGCCGCTTCCAATTTTTTTACCTGTATCCGTTCCAAGTCAATATCGGCTTTATTCATTACTTGCAACCGCAGTAGTTTTGCCTTGATAGAATCTCCGTCAATCTCGGCTTTATCTGCCGCAGTTAGCGACAAATTTTTCACCTCAAACGGCCCCCGGATACGGGCTCTGCCGTCACTATGCACAGAAAGTGTTGTCAATTCCGGTATCGTAACCGTCACTTGTAATGCATGTGCTCCTTTGATGTGTATTGGACGTTTAAACTCAATAATCAGCGTTTGATCTTCTACATGCAAATTAGCCAAAGCCACTAAATTTTGTTTTCCGCTTACACGCACACTTTGTTTCCCCTGTTGCCAAATATCTACATGCGCATCGCCGCGCACATCAATCGCATGAAAAGGCATTAAGTCGGTTATTTGTTGTTCCATATACCGTCCTTCGCCGCGGACCGTTTCTGCCCGGGCTACGCCGGCTAATGCCATACCCAGGGCCACAAACGTCAAAAATACTATCCATTTTTTCATCATAGTTCCCTCCTTGTGTGAAAATATCCTAACAAAGCAACTTTCATTTTCAAAGTACAAAAATTAATTAGTTCTTTTACCCCAAATAAGAAGTGCACCCCTGCACAAAATTTGATAGAATAAAAGTAACTTCTTTTACAATTTTAAGGGGACTTATGAGCAACCGCAGACAAGCACGCGAATGTGCCTTGCAATCGCTTTATTACGCCGACAGCGCCAACCTGGCGCCCGAAGTAACCGCCGCCTATATGGCCCAATTTAAAGGGGAATTGGCAGAGTGTTTCCCGTTTTGTGAAGAACTTGTACACGGCACCGCCGCACATTTGGCCCAAATAGACGCTCTTGTTTCTGCCTATGCCAAAAATTGGACGATTTCCCGTATGTCCGCAGTGGACCGCTCCATTTTGCGTATGGCCACTTATGAAATGATTTTTAGCCCGCAAAAAACTCCCATCCCCGCTATTATCGACGAAGCTATTGAACTAGCCAAAAAATTCTCAACCGAAAATTCCGGCAAATTTATTAACGGGCTTTTGGATCAACTCAAAAAAGAACGCAAAAAATAGGGGTTTCTTATGCACCCAAAGGACGAAATTGAAGCGCTCAAAAAGCAAATCAATTATCACAACAATTTGTATTACAATTTGGACGCCCCTATCTTGTCGGACACTCAGTACGATGAGCTTTACCGCCGTCTAAAAGACCTGGAAGACGCTTACCCCCAATTTCGCACTAAAAATTCCCCCACCCAACGTGTGGGTGGCAAGGCCAGCAAATCGTTCACGCAAATTACGCACGCAGTACCCATGATGTCTTTGGATAATTCGTATAATGCCGACGATATCCGCGCCTGGCACGAACGCACCGCCAAAATTTTGCAAACCCATAGCTTTGAAATGGTGTTGGAAGCTAAAATTGACGGAGTTTCCTGTTCTTTAACGTATGAAAACGGCAAACTGGTTTTAGCAGCCAGCCGCGGAGACGGCAAAGTAGGTGAAGATATCACCGCCAACGTACGCACCATTAAAAGTATCCCGCACACGTTACAGGGCAACGCCCCGCAAGGCCGGTTAGAAATCCGTGGTGAAGTTTACTTGGATAAAAAAGATTTGGATGCGCTTAATAAAATTCAGCAAGCAAAAAACGAAAATACCTTTGCCAACACGCGCAACGCAGCGGCAGGTTTTTTACGTCACAAAAATACAGAGGTAGTAGCTCAACGTCCTCTTAAATTTTTTGCGCACTCGTTCGGTACGGGGGATGTAGCGGCAGACAGCTTTAGCGGATTTATTGACTTATGCAAAAGTTGGGGTTTTTCCGTCGGCCCGGTACGCACTAAAACCACAAACATAGAAGATATTATTACGTTTTATGATAAGTTTAATGAGTCGCGCCACCAACTCCCTTTTGACGTGGACGGTTTGGTAGTCAAAGTAAACTCCTTTAAAGAGCAACAAATTTTAGGCGCTACCGCCAAAAGCCCGCGCTGGGCCATTGCCTTTAAGTACCCGGCACCGCAAGCCACTACTACACTTAAGAACGTAATATTTTCGGTGGGCCGCTCGGGCATTGTTACTCCGGTGGCGGAGTTAGAACCTGTTGCTATCGGTGGCGTGACCATTTCTAATGCCACCTTACATAATTTTGACGAAATCAAACGCTTAAACGTGCGCGTAGGGGACACAGTCATTGTAGAACGCGCCGGAGAAGTAATCCCCAAAATCGTAAAGGTAGTAGAGCAAAAAGGCACGCAAGATATCCTTCCCCCTACCACTTGCCCGGCCTGTGGCGGGCACATTTATAAAGAGGCCGACACAGTAGGTTATTATTGTGTAAACCCTTCCTGCCCGGCACAACTGCGCGCGCGTTTACTCCATTTTGCTTCCCGCAACGCCATGGATATTGACGGACTAGGGGATGTGGTCATGGACCAACTTTTAGAACGCCAATTTTTAACAGACTTTGCCGACATTTACCACCTGACCTTTTTTCATGTATTAAATTTGGAAAATTTCAAAGACAAAAAAGCACAAAACCTTTTGGATGCCATTGAAGAAAGCAAACACAAACCGCTTTCCAAATTGCTGTATGCCCTCGGCATTACGTTTGTGGGTGAAAAAACAGCCGAAATTTTAGCCGATAAATTCCGCACGTTAGACGCCCTTAAAGCCGCCGGTTTAGAAGAATTACAATCTTTGCGTGAAATCGGCGAGACCGTTTCTCAAAGCGTCTATGATTTCTTCCGGGATCCAAAAGTGTGTGAACAGCTGGAACTGTTGCGGCAGGCAGGCGTTAATTTCACGCAACCCAAAAAAGAACTTTCCGGCAATATCTTGGAAGGAAAAACCATTGTTTTTACTGGGGAATTACAACAACTAAAACGCACCGAGGCCGAATTATTGGCCAAACAATACGGCGGTTACGCCAGCGGGAGCGTATCCAAAAAAACCTCTTTTGTAGTAGCCGGAGAAAATGCCGGCAGCAAATTACGCAAAGCGCAAGAGTTGGGCATACCGGTCATGACCGAAGAAGAATTTTTAAAACTGATTGGCAAAAATTAATTTTTTCGATACTGCGCATTAAAAGCATCACAAATTTGCTTTGCCAAATTGTCTGCCGGGGACTCACAACGCATTTTTCCTTGCATACTTTCTGCGTCTGCATGTCGAAGATAAAATCTGATTACAAGCCTCCTCTTATTACTGCAATCCTCACGCAAGGAAGCTCCTTTCGGGCAATATTTAATAGCAATATCTCCTATTGGTAGGCTATAAGCCATACCATTGTCTATAATTATTGAGTCATTGCAATAAATCATATTCTTGTATTTATTGTCTTGTAGTTTACAGCTCTTCGGGAAATCCACATCTAAATCTTCAAAATACGTTGCATACCGCCCGTTTGCCAAATAATAGGCTTCTTGCGCCTGCACCAAACTTTTAACAAAAGGCATATAGCCAAATATCCGGCTTTTAATCACTGCTTTTTGATATTGCGGCACAGCTACCGCCACCAAAACAGTGATAATTAACACTACGATCAACAACTCAATCAAAGTAAAACCTTGTCCTTTACTTAACATAACATTTCTCAGGTCTTCGTCGTATAGTAGTATCGTAGCAAAAAAAAAAACAAGTCAAGCGCTTTTAGGCGCTTGCCTTTTTTAATCAAAAACTTTTCCAAAAAAGCAACAACCCCCGGTTATACCGAAGGTTGTTACAAAAACGCAACTTTATCAAGCCGGCGTTATTTTTTAAGTGCCAAATATCCCATTAAGCGGTATATCAGCTTAGACACATTAAACTCCGTAATCGTGTCGGCCTTGCGGGCACACGCTTCCACCACGTCCACCGCCACAATTTTTTTGTGCTTAATCACCTCGCGGAATAAGTCCAGGGCTTCATACCACATAAAACCGCCGGGTTGCGGCGTTCCCGTTGCCGGGATAACCGACGGGTCAAACCCGTCCACATCAATCGTAATATACACCGTATCGGTCAACTTTTTAAGCACTTGCGGAATTAACTTTTTAACGTCACGGTGTTCATGCATTAAAAACGTGGTTACTTTGCCGGCGTTGCAATATTGTTTTTCTTCACTCGCCACGCTGCGGATTCCCACCTGTACCACCGGCACTTGCCGGCTGGCCGGGAATAACGCACACGCGTGTGATTTGGGCGTTCCTTCAAAAGTTTCACGCAAATCGGCATGCGCATCAAAGTGCAAAATGCTCAAATTTTTATACTTATCAATATAGGGCTGGGCCAGCGCTTGGGTAACAGTGTGTTCTCCGCCGATGTAAAACGGAATGGCCTTGTACTGCATTAAAGTACGTACCGTTTTATCGATATTTTTAAAAACGGTGTTCGTGGAGCCTTTGCAGTTTACCGCGGGCTGGGTGTTAATGCCTAACTCCCACGTCTCGGTTTTGGTTTCTTCGTCCCACAGTTCAATTTGGGTGGAAGCTTCTATAACGGCCGCCGGCCCTTTGGCAGTACCATGCCCGTAACACACCGTTTTTTCAAACGGCACAGGCACTACTACGAACTTACAAGAGGCTAGAGAACTTTTTTTGCTCTCTAGCCCCATAAACTTATCAGTCTGTACGTTGTCGCTCACAAAAAATCCTACTGTACAAATACCGCAGCGGCAATAACGGTGGTCCATACCCCGTTAGCGCATACCGCAGATTGGGTTACGTTGGAAGTGCGCACAATTTTGCCACTCATCTTCCAAATTTCTTCTTTTTGGTCCCACGTAGTATCGTTATCAAAGTCCACACCCAAGGTGGTGGATAACATTAAAGCGGCCAAATCTTCGGCATAATCGCCGGCTTGTTTGTCGGTTTCACCAAAGGAGTGATGCTCGGACAAATAACCATGGTGCGTACGGTCTTTGGGAATTGCTACACCGACGGAAGCGGCAATCATGCGGCGGTATTCGTTGCTGGTGTTGCGGCTAATCACGCAGTGCAAAATTTGACCGGCATTTAGTTTTTTAAGACCCTTTTCCACCGGCACAATTTTGCAACCGGGCGGAAAAATACTGGAAACAGGCACTAAGTTAAAGCTGGCAATTTTGGCATCACGCAACGCTTCTTCAAAGCTCGCGAGTTTTTCTTTATGACGGCCGATCCCTTTGGTTAAAAAGATCTCTTTGGGTACAAATGCTTCGTACATTGCACACTCCTTGGTGTAAGATAAGTATGTATATATTATAACAAATGTGGGGGTTTGTAAATGGGTATTTTCCCTGCAGAAATGCTATCATATACGTATGAAGAGAAACAAGACGATCCTTTTTTTTATTTTTTTATTTTTAACCACGGGAGTTTTTGCTATGCCAAATATGTTTACTAAGGACGGTGTCCTGCACTTTAATTACAAAGCCGAGGACCTGGCCCCCGCCGAACAAGCTGCCCGCCAACAATTAGAAAAAGACCTTGCCGCCTTAATTGCAATCCCGGCGCAAGAACGCACCTTTGAAAATACCATCCTAGGTTATGAAAAAGCCTTTGATAAATACGGTGATGCTTTGGGAATGAGCGGTTTCCTTTCTTACGTATCTACCGACCAGAAATTTCGCGATACCGCGCGTGATTTGCAACTGCAAATCAGCCAGTACATGGTGGACGTAGCCACCCGGCGCGACGTCTACAAAGCCATTAAAGAATATACCGATACCAATCCCCAACTAGGCCCTGTGGAAGCTAAACTTGTCAAAGAAATGCTCATCGGTTTTAAGCACAGCGGTATGGACTTAAACGACGAAGACTTGGAAAAATTTAAAGCGCTAAACAAAGAAGAAGCGCAATACGTTATTGAGTACGACAAAAATATCCAAGAATATAAAGACCCGCTAACTGTCACGCGCGAACAACTCCAAGGGCTGGGGGAAGATTATATCGGCAAATTACAAAAAACCGAAAACGGCAACTATTTGGTTACGCTCGATTACCCGGACTATGTCCCCTTTATGTTAAATGCTGATGACGAGCAAGCACGCAAAGAATTGGAATTTAAATACAACCGCCGCGGCGGCGAAAAAAACGTAGAACTTTTGGAAAAAACGCTCACGCTGCGCCGCCAAATTGCACAGCTGTTAGGGTACCCCACACACGCAGATTTGAAGTTAGAAAACCGCATGGCTAAAAACCCCAAAACCGTCATGACGTTTTTAAAAGATTTGCAAAAGAAACTAAAACCCATGGGCAAAAAAGAGGACAAATTCTTAATTGCTTACAAAAACGAAAAAAGTGGCAAAAAATCCCGCACCATTTATCCGTACGAATCAGGTTACTGGGCCAACAAATACCGCAAAGAAAACTTACAGTTAGACAGCGAAAAAATCAAAGAGTATTTCCCCTCTCAAGTTGTTATTGACGGCATGTTGGAAATTTTCGGCAATGTCTTTGGTATTACTTTTGAGCCCGTCAATATCCCCACCTGGCACCCGGACGTCAAAGCTTTTTTAATTAAAGACAAAAAGTCTTCCGCCCCGGTAGCATACTTTTACATGGACCTCTACCCGCGCGAAGGCAAATATAAACACGCCGCGTGTTTTGATCTCGTGGAAGGATTTGAAAAAGACGATGGTTCCTATCAAATGCCGTTTGTAGCCATCGTAGCGAACATGAACAAACCGTCCCAAGATACGCCTTCTCTACTCAAACACGGCGAAGTGGAAACACTCTTTCACGAATTTGGACATGTCCTGCACAACGCACTTACCAAATCCAAATACAAAGCCTTCAGCGGTACGAGCGTAAGTTGGGATTTTGTGGAAGCTCCCAGCCAAATGCTTGAACGCTGGGCGTGGGACCCCACCGTGCTTAAAAAAATCAGCAAGCACTATAAAACGGGTGAACCGTTACCGGACGATTTAATTAAGCGTATGCTGGCTGCCAAAAATTTCGGCAATGGCGGCACGTACTTGCGGCAAAACTTTTTTGCCCAGTACGATATGACGCTTCACACCGCCCCCAAAACGCCGGACACCACTAAAGTTTACTTTGATTTAACCAAAAAAATCCGTGCATTACCTCTTACCAAAAACACATATCCGCAAGCTGCGTTTGGGCACATCATGGGTGGGTATGATGCCGGCTATTATGGGTATTTATGGTCGGAAGTCATCGCGGAAGATTTCTTTAGCCAGTTTGAACAAAACGGTATTTTTAATCCGCAAATTGGTCTTAAATTCCGCCGCGAAATTTTGGAAAAAGGCGGCAGTGAAGACGAGGAAAAACTGGTTGAAAATTTCTTGGGCCGCCCGGCACAAAACGGGCCGTTCTTAAAAGCGATTGGCTTGGAGGAAAAATGAGCGTAATTATCGGGATTGACGTGGGCGGTTCCACCACCAAAATTGTAGGTTACACAGACCAGGCAAAATTGATTGGCATGCTCAAAGTGGAAGCGGCTGATCCGCAAACTTCCGCATATGGTGCTCTGGGCAAATTTATTAACGAAAATAATTTGTCTCTTAGTGCCGTTCGACAAATTATTTTAACCGGCGTAGGTGCAGCCCAATTTAAAAAGAAAGTTTATAGTGTTCCGGCCTCAACGGTGGACGAATTTAAAGCCATTGGTTTAGGTGGGCTGGCACTTTCCAAAAAAGAAGAAGGCCTTATTGTGAGTATGGGCACCGGAACCGCTTTTGTACGCGCCGGAAAGAAAGGTATTTTCCATATCGGCGGGTCCGGCGTAGGCGGTGGAACCGTAGTAGGTTTATGCAATCAACTCTGCGGAATAAAATCGTTCCGTACCGTTGTAAATTTGGCTGAAAAAGGCCGCCTAAATAAAGTAGATTTAAACATTGGAGATATCTCCAGTAAAGCCATTTCAAACTTAACTAAAGATATTACCGCCTCTAACTTCGGCAAAATGGAAGACGGTCTTGTTCCGGCCGATTTAGCCGCCGGTGTGCTCAATATGGTGTTCCAAACGGTAGGTATGATGGCTGTTTTTGCTTGCCGCAACGAGCAAATGAAAGATGTTATTTTAACGGGCACTCTCTCGCAAGTGCCGTTAGCCAAACAAACTTTCCAAATGCTGCACCAAATGCATGGAATCAACTTTATTATCCCCAAAAATGCGCTCTACGCTACCGCCACTGGGGCAGCGCTGTCTTATCTGCACAAAAAGGATCCGCGCTAATGAACCAACCTCAAACGTATAAAAAATCCAGCTTTGGCCCCGCTTTTTTCTTTTTGAAAAAAAGAAAACGACGCGCCCTGGCGGATTATTATGCGTTTTGTCGTTTGGCCGATGACATTGCCGATGAACCCAGCCGCACAAACCCTCAAGAGGAATTAAAGTCTTTAGCGCAAGAAATTGACTTCATTTATGCGGGTGTTCCCAAAACGGATTTAGGGCAAGTACTCCGGCAAGACGTGCAAGATTTTCAAATCTCCAAAGACCGTTTCACTCTTTTGTTAGAAGGCATGCAGGCCGATTTAGAAAAAAAACGTTACGCCACTTTTGAAGAATTGGAGTGGTATTTGTACCGCGTGGCCGTAATTGTCGGGCAAGCTACGCTTGATATTTTAGGCGTAAAAGGCCCGCAAGCGGATGCGTTGGCTTTGTCTTTAGGGCAAGCGGCGCAACTTACCAACATCGTGCGCGACGTATATGACGACGCTCGTTTGGGCCGCGTATACTTGCCTTGCACGCTTACCGCGCAAGAAATTTTAGCAGGCACCCACGCAGACCAGGTGCAACAACTTTTGCGGCAAACGGCCGCCCGCGCACAAGAAAGATATGCACTCGCGTTTAAGCAAATGCAGTCTTTTTGGCCCACCCAAATATTGCCCTGCCGCGTAATGGGCTACACGTACCAAAAAAATCTTGCTAAAATAGAGAGAGCGGACTTTACGTTTACAAAAACCGTTAAACTGACCCGATTTGAAAAAATACAAATGGTGTTATATGCGCTTATCAAAACACTTTTTTGAAGGATTACTGGCCGCCGGTTTACTTGCAACCCCCTCCTACGGGGAACAGACCTTGTCGGCTTGTTTGGACCAAGGCAAAGAACAATACGCCAAGCAATCCTACGCAGAGGCCGCTAAAACATTTACCCATTGTCTTACGCTGGACAAAACCAACGTAGAAGCCCATTTGTCTTTGGCCGGTGTTTTACTCACACAGAATGATTTATCCGGTGCCCAATCTCATTTTGAAGCTGCTTTGCAACATATGCAACGCAATAGCCCTTATTGGTCTTACACATACTCCATGCTGGGGGATATTGCGCTGAAACAAAAGGAAAATAAAAAAGCACTTTCTTTGTATACCAAATCATTGGAATATAACACCGCCAACGTAAACTCGTTAATCGGCAAAGGTGTTTTGTTAGAAGCCCAGGGGGACAAACAAAGCGCAGCCGAAACTTATACTTCCGCTTTGGCCGTTGAGCCACTTAACGTAATTGCCCGCCAACGGCTTATTAGTTTGGAACCGGATTATTTAACCGACGAAGAAATTTTAACCGCCTTAAAACAACGTTATGCCGTCAAACCGGATCAAAAAGAACTTACTGAAAAAAACCGTGCCCTTTTTGAAAAAATTCACTGGGCAGAACAACACAAAGGAATTGATTATTTAAAAAACAAATACGGCAAAAATACAAAAGACTATATAGTCACTCTAAACTCGGGAACCGATTTTGCACGCGAACTATTAACCCTGAACGGATATAACACCCTGCAAAAAAATATCGGGCAAGACGCTGTAACCGTTTTTCAACGCATGGGAATTTCTATACAAGACGTATTTGCACTGCGTAACAAAGAAGGCAAACCCGTCTTTACCAAAGAAAGCACACTAACCGAGGAAGGCTTCCAGGTTTATACGCAAGCTCTTGCCGGTAAAAAAGAATACTTGCTTCCTAATCAAGCTGTCCCCCCCACCCCGGAGGAAACACAAAAAGCCAACCGACGTGCTAAAAATTTACTCAGTAAAGGGTACCTTGAAATTTCCCACCCGGAACTAAAAATGTTGGAAACCCAAACTTTATGCTCTGCCGAAACGCTCAAAGAAAAACTAGGGGTACTCTATTTACCGGTTACCAAACAACGCTATCGTTATTTTGTACTTACTGCCGATTCTAATGACTTAAAAACCGTACCGTATTATTATGTTATGCAAGCGCGCCACAAACGTAACCCTAAAGTAGAAATTCCTAAAAACGAGCTTGTAGAATATTATAAATATTATGGTTACACCGTTTGCCTATCTGATGGGAATTTAACTCTCTCGGATAATGAAACAACCCCCCAATAAATTTGATTCTATTACGCAAATAGGCCCCGCTTCAAGCGGGGCCTATTTACTAAAATCACAACCGGGGCTTTAGAATCTAAACCCAAATTTAAGCATTATTTCCGTATAGTGAATATGCCCTTTTCCAAAAGCCTCTTTCACGTCATTGCGGGTACGCATTCTGTAATAGCGCCCTTCTAAACCGAAGATAATGTCTTCAATATCAAACTCCAAACCCAAACCGGCCATACCGGCTAAATCGGTACTGTCATAAGTTTTGTGGGAACCGTCATCAAATTTTTGGCGAGCAAAAATATGTCCCACCCCGATACCGGCCGGAATATATACGCGGGTAGAGTGACGCGGAAATAAATTCAAACGCAAAGCTACTAAACCCGTAGCGGCTCCCGTACGAAGGAAAGAACCGTCTTTTGCTTTATCGCTATCTCCAAACTGGGCATAGTTCCCGTCTAAACCTAAGGTGATTACACTTGTTAAGCTGCGGTAAAAGCCTAATCCGGCCGTCCAGCCGGTCGTACCCAAATCTACTTTTTGACCTTGGTAATCCCAGTCGCTTTGCGGCAACACCATACCCCCGTAAAGTTCTAAACGAGTAGTTCCGCTCATCAAGCCAATATCATTGATAGGGTAATAATTTTGTGCTTTAGCGGCAGAAAAAGTAAAGAACAAAGCCGCGAGTAATGCTAACTTTTTCATAATTCTCCTTGTGCTACGTAAGATACCTATATTGTAAAAATTTTCTTTTCATTTGGCAATAGATTTAAACCCACGGCTTGTTCTGCCGCACTCCTTGCAAAAATTATATAATACTAGTATGAGGAGATATGCCGCTTTTTTCGTAGCTTTTCTATTCTTGGCTTGTGCGCCCAAAACGGTGCTCAGTCCCAGTTACGATTTTAGCCAAATTAACCGCATTGGGATTATGGCGTTTTCCAACTCGTGGGCGGACTTAAACGGGGTAGAAAACTTGTTTGCCAAATATTTAATCCGCAATGGTTTTAAGGTCGTAGAGCGCGCGCAATTGGAAAGCGTTTTGCGGGAACACAACATTTCCGTTTCCGGCTATTTATCCCCAGATACTACGCGCGAAATCGGCCGTATTTTAGGGGTAGATGTCCTCTTAATCGGCGAGGTTAGTTCTTATACGCCCGCCCGTACCGAGCTTGCCCTTACCTCCTCACGCCGTACAGAATCGCAACCCATTATGCGCCAAGACGTAATGCGCATGCCGGACGGCACCTACGTAGGTTACCAACGCCCGGTGGGCACCCAAGTTTCTAACTCCGTAGATGTTCGCCCCACTGAGTATACCATTAATGCCAAAGTAGCTTTAATTGCTAAACTGGTGGATGTTGAAACGGCAGAAATTGTGTGGATCGGCTCGGACAGTCAGGAAAGTTCCCGCGCGCTGGACGCGGCAGATTACATGGCCCGCCAACTGGTCAAAAGTTTTACCAAAGAATTATCCAAACGGGAGAAACGGAAATGAGAACTCTTTCTGAAGATTCTATCTCGGTAACTTTTGGGATGTTCTTTGCTTTTTTTAAAGCTATTTTGGCTGGTTTTGTGGTACTGGTAATTGTTTTGATTGCCGGGCAAAGCCGCGTAGCCCCGGTAAGTGTAAATTTGCTGACAACTTACGCTATGGAATATGCTGTCTCCACATTTAAGCCGTACCGCCACTTATTTCCGGAGCCGTACGTAATAGATTTAAACACTAAATAAAGAGGTCTTTATGTTGGACATTAAACAAATTATTGCAAACCCCGAAGAAATTAAAAAACGTCTTTCTTTGCGCAAGCCGGAATTGGCCGCTCAAATTGACGACGTTTTAGCCAAATACACCGCTTATAAAAAAATTTTAGCCCGCGTGGAAGAATTGCGTGCCAAACGCAACGAAATGTCCAAATCTATCGGCAAAATCAAAAAAGAACAAGGCGACGCAGCCGCCCAAGAAGCCATGAAGGAAGTGGGAAAACTCAAAGAAGAAATGACCGCCAAAGAGGGCGAACTGGAGCCTGCCAAAGCAGAAATTGATAACCTCTTACTCAGCATCCCTAACTTGCCAAACGAAAAAATTCCCTTCGGTACCAGCGATGCAGACAACCCCGAAGTAGTTCCTTGTTCCCTCCCTCTTCCGCATTTTGATTTTACCCCTTTAGACCACCAAGCCGTCGGCGAAAAATTAGGTATTTTAGATTTTGAGGCTGCCGCCGCATTGTCCGGCAGCCGCTTTGCGCTTTTCAAAGGGGACGGTGCCCGACTGGAACGTGCCATTATTGCTTTTATGCTGGATTTGCACGCTAAGAAAGGCTACACGGAAATTATGCCCCCTGTTATCGTTAATGAAAACATTTTAGTCGGTACCGGGCAACTTCCCAAATTCCGCGAAGATATGTACGAACTAACCGGCGAGCCAAAACAATTTCTTGTTTCCACCGCCGAAATTCCGCTTACCAACTTAAACCGCACCCGCACGGTGGCCGAAGAAGAACTCCCCATTAAGCTGACCGCTTATACGCCCTGTTTTCGTAAAGAATCCGGCACTTACGGCAAAGATACGCGTGGTTTAATTCGCAATCACCAATTTGACAAAGTAGAACTGGTTATGCTTTCTAAGCCCGAAAATTCTTACCAAATGCTCGAGCAAATGGTCTTAGACGCACAAGATGTGCTTAAACAATTAGAAATTCCTTACCACGTCGTGGAACTATGCAGTGGGGACATCGGTTTTTCGTCCGCCAAAACGTACGATATTGAGGTTTGGATGCCCAGCGAAAACAAATTCCGCGAAATTTCCTCTTGTTCCAACTGCTTGGATTTTCAAGCCCGCCGCATGGGATTACGCTTTAAAAATGCACAAGGGAAATTGGAATATGTCCACACCCTTAACGGCAGCGGCCTTGCCGTCGGGCGCACCTTTGCCGCTATCTTAGAAAACTTCCAACAAAAAGACGGCTCTGTGCGTATCCCCAAAGCTCTTGTACCATACTTTGGTAAAGATAAAATTGAGGTCAAATAATGCGTAAAATTTTGCACATAGGGGTAGCGCTATTCTTCTTGCTTACAGCTACCATACTCCCCACGCGCGCGGAACTTACACTCCCGCCCGACGTCATGCACCACGCTACCGTAGGTATTAACGGTGTGTATAGTTTAGATTTTGACACCGCAGAGGAAAATATCGCTTGGGTATTTGAACACTATCCGGACCACCCTTTTGCGCACTTTGGTAACGCCATGATTGCTTGGAGCCGCTACGAGTATGAATTTGAAACCAGCGACGACGCACAACGTAAAGTCTTTGAAAAAATCTTGGACGATTCTATTTCCGGTATTAAACGCTGGATCAAAAAAAATCCGCAAGATTCCAACGGCTACATGGGGATTGGTGCTTTGTATGGGCTACGCGCCCTGTTCAATATGCGTAACCGCAACTGGATTACGTCGTATTTTGCGGGCCGCAAAGCCATTAGCAATTTAGAAAAATCACTTAAATTAGATCCCACTTATTACGACGCCTACTTTGGCTTGGGCATTTACGAATATTACGCCGGCACACTGCCCTCTGTTATTAAAGTGCTTGCTAAAATTGTAGCCATTAAAGGCGATCCGCAAGAGGGTGTAAAATTTCTAAACACCGCGCGGGAAAAAGCCCATTTCACTTCCGATAGTGCCAAACTTATTTTAATTGAAGTACAAAATAACCGCTTGGGTAATTTTTACGCACCGGAAAAATCTTTGGAATTTATCCGCCAACTCCGTGCCAAGTTTCCTAAAAATCCGCTGATGCACTACGTGGAAATTATTTGCTTGTACGAAACCAAAAATTACGAGGATGTTACAACGCAAGCCCAGCAATTTTTAAAACTTATCGGTACCGATAAATTTTATAAAGACATTTATATCCCTCGTGCCTACACCGCCTTAGGAACTACACAAATGGCACAAGGAAATTTTGAGCGTGCCCGCCAACTTTTTGAAGAAGGCCAAAACAAAATCAAAAACCAAGAGCCCAGCCGTTGGGGTGTATGGAACGCCTTGCGTTTAGGGCAAGTGTATGACGTGCTGGGTGAGCGCGAAAAAGCCAAAGCGCAGTATAAGTATGTGCTTTCGTTTAAAGACAAATGGGGTTTTGACGATTTGGCAAAAAGCTACTCTAAAAAACCCTATCAGGTTCCCGCGGACGGCGTGGGTCCGCTTCCTCCATTATAAAATTCTGCAAGTCTTACTGAGCAAGGGTGCCTCTGGCACCCTTATTATTTGCCGTTATCATAATTTGCCATCCCGTAATACTTTTATACGGGAGCTCTTCCTTTTTCTATTTTTATTGTCATGCTGAGTCGCCGTTGCTCAGCATCTTCTCCTTATTTTTTCTCTTGCATTTTACCGTCGGTATTGGTAAGATACTTATATGACAACCGAAATGCTGATTAAAATTTTTCTCTCTTTAGTCCTCGGCGGCGCGCTCGGAATGGAACGCCAATATCACGACAAACCCGCCGGCTTTGCCACCAACTGCCTGATTTGTTTGGGGGCCATGCTGTTCACCATTTTATCCCAAGTAATGGGTCTTGCCGGAGGAGATCCGGGCCGTATTGCCGCGCAAATTGTAACGGGTGTCGGTTTCATCGGTGCGGGGTCCATCTTGCGTGACGGCAACAAAATTTCCGGGCTTACTACCGCGGCCGGCGTATGGTTGGTGGCCGCTATCGGTATGGCGATTGGTTACGGCGAATATATTTGGGCCGCTTGTTGTACAACGGCTATCTTGCTTGTTCAGCTTTTCTTGCGCCGGGCACTTATTTGGGTAGAACAAATGCGCCATTACGACACTTTGTACCTCACCTGCGACCCGCACTGGGCAGTTGTCGAAAAAATCACAACGCAAATTGAAAAACAAAAAATTCGTATCTTAAAAAGTGAAGTAACCAAACAAGAAAATCTGTTTCACGTCAACATTGTGGCTTCTTTTACCGCGCACGAATTTCAAACGGTTACCAAAGAACTTTTGGAAATGCCCGAAGTCCACAGTCTGTTTCAATAAAATAAAAAGTCATCCCCGAGTGTCTTTGTCGGGGATCTTTACCTTACTTATCATTGTACTTTTGTTTCTCTTAAAAAACACTTGCCTTTTTTAATAGCGTTTTATAAAGTATAAGGGTCAATTATTTTACACAAGGAGAAAACATGAAAAAACTAGCAATTGCTGTACTCGCAGTATTGTTTATCGCCCCGGCCGTAATGGCTAAAGATTGGGGTGCTGCCGTAAAACTCGGTGCCGGTCAAAACGATCCGAAAGACATGAAATCCATTTATGATGCTATGCCGGGAAGCAAGGAAATGGATAAAGCACCGGGATACCTGAGCTTGGAAGTCTTACACGAATGGGCTCTTAACGACGAAGCTAACAAACTCGGTGCCAAAATCGGTTTGGACTTCTACGGTGAAAACAAAATCGAAAACAAAACTTTCGGTGGCAAAGTAACGGAAGAATCCTATGCCTTCCCTTTCACTGTTTATTACAGACGCGATAACGGTGTAAATAGATTCTCTTGGTTCGGTGGTGCTGGTGTCACTATTATGCATACCAAGGTAGAAAGCGATGGTGCTTTCTTTGGGAACAATAGTGATTCCAAAAATAGAGTATTTCCGCACCTCGTAGCTGGTGTAGAATACCGCTTTACCGAAGTATTTGCCCTCGGTTTAGATGCCCGCTATAACATTGCCGCTAAAGTGAAAAAGGACGGAGAAATCTTGTCTGACCGCTCTGGCTTTGGTGCCGCTTTAGCTGGCCGCTTCTACTTCTAAACATTGTTTTAGAAATCACAAACACCCGCTACCAAAGCGGGTGTTTTATTTTTTATATTACATTACCAAGTGGATATTTTATCGTCAATAAAAACTTGCTATAATAGACCTAATGAAACTCTTATACGTCATCACTTCCACCGACGTAGGCGGTGCGGAAACAGCTTTAGTTCGTTTAGTTAAAACACTCTCCCCTCGTCACACCGTACGCGTAGTGAGTTTAAAAAAATGCGGCCCTTTGGCGACGGATTTACAACAACTCGGCGCGTCTGTTACGTCCTTGGAAATGACCGGTGCAGGCCTAGGATGTGTTTCTCAATTAAAACGCGAAATAGAATCTTTCAAACCCGATATCGTACACGCATTGTTATTTCGTGCGATAGAATTTTCGCGTTTAGCTTGTGCGGGCCAAAACATTAAATTAATTACCACCCCCCATTTTGATTTATCCAAAAAACCGCTATGGATGCGCTGGCTAGACCGCACACTTAAAAGCATAGATACTGTGAGCACAGCCGAATCCACTAGCACATATAACTATTTGCGGGATGTTCAGCATTACCCCCCCCAAAAAACGGCCCTTATAGCCAATTCTGTAGAAAAGTCCTTATTTTTTAAGGATAATTCTATCAAAAAACAAATGCGCCAAAAAATGAGTTTTTTACCGGAGGATATTATTTTTTTAAGTGTAGCGCGTTTAGCCGCGGTTAAAAATTTTAAAATGCTTTTAACTGCTTTTTCCAAAATTCTTACAAACTGTCCGCATGCTAAATTAGTTTTAGTGGGGGAAGGGGAAGAACGTACGGCTTTAGAAAAATTTATAAAAGAAAAAAATCTATCCAACAATATCTTTTTAGTAGGTTTTCAAAAAAACATAAACGACTGGCTTAATATGGCAGATGTTTTTGTATTGCTGTCCCGGGAGGAATCTTTACCCCTCTCTTTACTGGAAGCCCAGCAAGCAGGGCGCCCCTGTATTGTCAGCCGCGTAGGGGACATGCCTTTATATGTAGAACATGGAAAAACCGGTTTTATCTGCAACCCGCAAGATGAAATGATTATCAGTTGTCTGTTGGCGGAATTATATGAAAATACAGCGCTACGGCTATCTATGGAAGAAAATATATTGAAAAAGAATACTAAAAAGGTAGATAGCGCTCAACAGTATCAACAGCTTTATCAACAAATTTTAGATAAAAGTTTTCACGTGAAAACTTTTTAGGAGATTAAATTATGGAAGCAAGACTCTTTTTAGCGGCGTGTATTATGTACGGCTTTATGCTACTGACGCGTTGGCTTAAAAAACATAATAAACTAACGTTACCTACTATTTTTAACAAGTGGCATGCGGCTTTTCTATTCTTAATTTTAACTTGTGCTCTCTATATCTTTTTATTTGTAATGAACGGAGGATTAGGGGAGCCCTACCCGGTTAAAAAGTTCATAATTGGGGAACTAATAGTGCTAGGAATCTCTATTTACGGATATATTTCTGCCGGAAAAGCCAATCAAAAAACACAAGAAAAAATTATAAAGGCAGATTTAGACTGGTGTAATACGGTCTATTTTGCCGGATTTGTAGCCTCTATTGTAATGTTCTTTTTTATTCAGGCTTTTAAAATTCCTTCAGCTTCTATGCGCTATACATTAGTGGAAGGGGACCATTTATTTGTAAATAAAGCGGTTTATGGCTTTAAAGTTCCCTTTACAAATATCCGCTTTGGGAAGTTTAAAGAAATTCAACCTGGCGATATTGTTATTTTTCAATTCCCCGCTAAAGATCGCCAGCAAATTAATTGCGGGGAACAAACCCAATACGGGCGTGACTTTGTAAAACGTGTGATTGCCGGCCCGGGAGATACGGTAGAAATCAAAAACGGCCGTCCCTGGGTAAATGGAAAAGAACTCCCCCCCCAACCCTATGAAGTATATGAGGATATTCCCCGCGTACTTCAAAGCAGTAATGACGATCCGGAACTCTATCAAAAAATTTGGGAAGAGCACCTGTTAGACAACTACTTAGGTGTAGAATTAAGAGACACCTTTGGTCCGGTGACCGTTCCTGCCGACAACTATTTTGTAATGGGGGACAACCGCGACAATTCTTGCGATTCCCGTTTCTGGGGTCCTGTCCCGCGGGAAAACATTAAAGGTAAAGCCTGGTTTATCCATTGGCCGCTAAATAAAATCGGCCTAATAAAATAATAAACACAACTAAAAAGTTTTCACGTGAAAACTTTTTAAAACAGTTTAAACCCAAGCAAGAAGTTTTCACGTGAAAACTTCTTGCACTTTTTTTCTATTTATGATTAAATATATACAGGAGGATTTATGGCAGAAATTGTAGTAGTAGCAAACCAAAAAGGCGGCGTAGGAAAAACTACCACGTCTATCAATTTAGCATACGCACTTGCTTGCCTAAACCAAGAAGTGCTTTTAGTAGATTTTGACCCGCAAGGTAACGCAGGTTCCGGCTTGGGAGTAACAGTGGAAGAGGGGGGGAAATCTGTTTATCATTTACTGACAAAGGTAGCTCCTTTTGACCAAGTAGTACGGCAAACCTCTAATGAATTTTTAGATGTGCTACCCGCTTGTAAAGATTTAGCGGGGGCCGAAGTAGAGCTTGTAAATGTGCGCGGACGGGAAAATATGCTTAAAGACGCATTGGCCCCTATCCGTGATATGTACCAATTTATCATTATAGACTGCCCTCCCTCTTTAGGGCTTCTTACCTTAAATGCTATGATGGCTGCTGATAGCGTAATTACGCCCGTACAGTGCGAATATTATGCCATGGAAGGGTTAGCCCACTTTATGGGAACCGTTAATAAAATTAAACAGTTTCTGCACCCTAAATTAAAAATGGACGGCGGTGTATTAACAATGTATGATGCCCACCTTAACTTAGCCAAACAAGTACGGGAAGAAGTTAGCCGTTTTTTTGGAGATAAAATTTATAAAACCCCTATCCCTCGTAATATCCGCTTGGCGGAAGCCCCCAGTTTTGGACAAGCAATTTTTGACTATGAACCGGCTTGCCGCGGAGCGGAAGCCTATATTAAGTTAGCAATAGAATTTTTGGTTCGCCGCGGGGCTAAAATAGAAGACTACCGCGATTTTAAATTAGCAGGGGATACCCCCTTAAATTACGATTTTGGAGGATAAAATGGCCAGACAAGCTTTAGGAAAAGGGTTAGATGCTCTTCTCAAACAAACTCAAGAAATTTCTAATCTCAATGTAGAACAAGCTACGCAAGCGGTGCAAGATATACCGGAAATGAGTGTACAAAAAATTGATCTTACTAAAATTGTACCCAACCGTTTTCAGCCCCGTCGGGTTTTTGACGAGGAAAAACTGCAAGAATTAGCAACTTCCATTAAAGAACATGGGCTCACTCAACCTATAGTGGTAGTCTATGATGCAAGCTTGGATAAATACGAAATTGTCGTCGGAGAAAGGCGTTTTCGCGCCAGCCAATTAGCCGGGCTGACTTCCATTGATGCTATTATTCACAAACATTTAGATGACCAACAACTCTGTGCCTTAGCTTTAATTGAAAATATCCAGCGCGAAGAATTAAACCCCATAGAAACGGCTTTGGGATACCGCAATTTAATGAACAAGTTTTTCATTAAGCAGGTAGACTTGGCTGCCTATTGCGGAAAATCAAAATCAACCATTTCCAATACGTTACGTCTTTTGGAATTAGATCCCGAGGTACAACAAGCCCTGCAAGACGGCACCATTACAGAAGGCCATGCCCGGGCGCTTTTGATGTTGGCAGCCGGGAAACTGCGCACTGATTTATTTAATAAAATTATCAAAAATAAATGGTCTGTTCGTCAGGCGGAAAAAGCAGCCAATGATATTATTGAAGCCCCTATGCGTAAAAAACGCGCTTCTGCCCTAGGTTTTAAGGGGGGGGACGTTATTTACTTTGAACAACAGATGCAAGAATCGTTAGGCACAAAAGTAGAGGTAAAATACGGTAAAAACCCCGAAAGGGGCACTCTTGTGATTCATTACCATTCTATAGAGCAGCTTAATAATCTGGCTGACCGGTTAAAAAGCAAGATGTTATAACCCCTTACGCAAAGGAAAAACCGGGGCCTCAAAATTCAATTTATAGGCCCCGGTTTTTTGATATTTTTCGTCTTAGAATTTAAGTTTTATTCTGCCGGTTTAAACTGGTCTTTGCCCACCCCACATACCGGGCATACCCAATCTTCTTTTACATTTTCCCAGGCAGTACCGGCCGGAATACCATTATCCGGATCTCCGACGGCAGGATCGTATACATAACCACATACTTCACAAACGTATTTTACCATAGCTTTCTCCTATAAATGAGTTGCCCCTGCAGGGGTTTTTCCTTTAATGACCGTATGATAATAAGCATACGTTAAAGGGATACCTTCTTTAAAAAATTGTCCGGCCGCAACGTCGCCGATAAACAACGTGTGGGTGCCTACGTCCACCGCCTGCGTAACACGCACTTCTATACAAGAAAGCGTGTGTTCGCGTACGATGGGAGCACCCGTTTGCCCTTTTATAAAAGGTACTTTAGCAAATTTATCAAAATTACGCCCGGTACGAAACCCGAAATTGCCGATAAAAACCATAGGAGTTTCTTGTTCCAAGGGCATAACGGCAAAAACGTTGCTTGTGGAAATAATTTCGTGCGTAAGACTGTTTTTGCATACACATACGGCTACTTTGGCCGGATCGGCCGATACTTGAAAAGCCGTATTTACAATAAGCCCGTTGTGGCGTGATCCATCTGACGACGTTACCAGGTATAAGCCGTAGGAAATGCAATTTAAACTTTCACACACGCACGCTTCCATTAGCTTAGTTTCTCCTTGAGTTTTTGGCTGACAAGGTGGCCGAGTTCTTCGCATTCTTTGAGTTTGGTTTCGTCGGGTACAAAAAGAGATTTGACGGCCGGGCTTACCGCTTCCACACCCATTTCCTCCAACATTTTAGTTAAACTGTCGACGGGAGATCCGTTCCACCCATACGAACCGAACGCGGCCCCGATTAAGTTTTTCTTTTTAAGTCCTTTTAAATAGCAAAGTACATCTGCCATGGCGGGATAAATTTGGCTATTTAATACCGGCGTACCGACGATAATTGCCCCTGCGTCTAATAGCTCGGTAATTACGTCACTGCGGTGGTTGGCGTGCATGGACATCAGTTGTACTTTTGTACCGTTTTGGCGCACTCCGTCGGCAATAGCTTGGGCCATTTTTTCGGTACTGCCCCACATGGTGTCATAGACGATAACCGCTTTATCAGTAGGCTTTTGGGCAGCCATTTTAGCATACAAATTTACAATTTTTGCCGGGTCTTTACGCCAAATAAAGCCATGGTCCGGCGCAATCATTTTAGGTTTAAGCCCCATTTGCTGGACCTGGCCCAAAAATCGCGTCACAATATCGCTATACGGAAGCACGATATTGGCATAGTATTTGCGGGCCTCTTGCATCCAAATTTCTTCGTCATTCTCATCGTCAAAAAGTTTAGAGGTGGCTAAATGCATGCCGAAAACGTCGTTGGTAAAAAGGACGTCTTCTTTGACCAGGTACGCCAGCATACTGTCCGGCCAATGGAGCATCCGCGCTTCGACGAAGGAAAGCGTATCGCTCCCCAGGTCAATCTTGTCCCCGGTTTTAACGGGTTTGATTTCAAAAGAAGGGTGAAGCTGCGCTTGCAAATTTTTTACGCCCATAGCCGAGGCATAAACGGCCGTAGGTTGCATTTCTTGCACCACTTCGCATAGAGCACCCGAGTGATCCATTTCGGCATGATTAGAAACGATAATTTCAATTTTCTGGGGGTCTATGACACTTTTGATACGGGCAAGCATCTCGTGATAAAACGGTTTTTTGACGGTATCAATCAGCGTGGGCTTTTCGCTCAAAATCAGGTACGCGTTATACGTCGTACCGCGTGTAGTGGCGTAGCCATGAAAATCGCGTAAATTCCAATCAATCGCACCCACCCAGTAAACATGGGGAGAAATTTGCAATGCTTTCATAAAATCTCCTTGTAAGACCCCGCCCCAGGCAGGGGATTATTTTACACATTATATTATTTTTTGCTTTGCCATAAACCATGCAAATTACAATATTCGCGCGCCGTCACATCGTCCGAACAGGCTTTAAAGGTAGCTTGGGCAGGATCCCCCGGCTTAATATAAGCGCGTTGCACTTGATGGCACTCGTTGCAAATTAGCTCAATAAATTCAATGTGATGCTCGGGCGTAGCCGGATGCGGAACTGAGCCCACTTTAATCAGGTAACCGTCTTGCGTTTTTTCCAGCACCGGGACATGTTTTTCGGCGGCACCGTCTGTTTCCCCGGCTACCATTTTATGCATGGGTTTTCCACAGCAAGAGAGTTCCCCGGCTGAGGCGTGAACTACTTCTACCATATTTCCGCATACGGAACATTTATAGATTTCATTTAACTGAGTCATATTTTCCCCCTTTTTATGGTTTTTGGTTACTGTTATTATAACATACGTACTGAACCTTTTGACAACCCAAAAAAATGATTAGTTTTGCCAAAAACGGTTTATTTTATAAAAAATAGGGTTTTTTGGGAAAATGGCGGATTTTTTAAAAAATGGCTCGTATCCCCATTTTTAGCCGTTTAAGCGCATTTAACGATTTTTACCCCATTGAAAAACAAAGGGATAAGTAGTACAATAAAGGGAGTTCTTTTTGTGAGGATTTTTTACGGTGGACAATTTTCAATTAGATGCAAATTTGCTTCCTATTTTTCAAGAAGTAGAACAAATTATCGGAAAAGAAACGTATGAGTTGTGGTTTAAAGCCGCCGGTTTTACGTTAGAGGGAACGGTGTTGACTGTGACTATTCCCAATGCAACGTGGGGGCAAACTATTGAATCTCGTTATCAAAAAATTATTACCGATGCGTTTTTAAAACAAACCGGTACCGTAATTACTGTTCAATATAGGGTAGATACCCCCCAAAATCAAACAGCTCCGTCTATCGTATCGGCACAGGATGTTATGTCCTCGGTACCGGATACCGTCGCGCCTGTTACAAATTCTTTTTCTTCTTTATTTAACCCGAATTATACGTTTGATAACTTTATTGAATCTCCATCCAACCGGTTTGCTTATCAATCTGCTAAAGCGGTAGTACATAAGCTAGGCGCGCGGGAAAATAATCCACTGGTCATTTATTCTGCACCCGGACTAGGAAAAACACACTTATTACAAGCTATCGGGAACCAAATTTTAAAAGAAAATCCGGCCGCTAAAGTAATGTATATGTCCGGCGAAGAATTTGTAAACGAATACATCGTATCCATACAACAAAAAACAGCGGATGCGTTTCGGAAAAAATATCGATTTTTGGATTGTTTTTTGGTAGATGATATACAATTTGTGGCGGGTAGATCTGCCTGTTCCGAGGAATTTTTCTACACATTTAACGCTCTTTTTGAAAGCGGAAAACAAATAGTATTATCTTCGGACCGTTCTCCGCAACAGCTGGAATGGGATGAGCGTTTGTCTTCCAGGTTACTTTCTGGAATTTGTACGGAAATTAAATATCCTAATACGGAAACTCGTATCGCTATCTTACGCCAAAAACGCGATTCCATGAATTTTATTGTGGGGGACGATGTAATTACCTTTTTAGCAGAGGGAATGCAAACAAACATCCGTCAATTAGAAGGAGCATTAAATACGTTGCGCGGGTATTGTGCGACTCATGGCATTACGCCGACTATTCCCATTGCTAAAGAACTATTAGTAGATTATTTGACTACTGAAAAAGATAATGCGGTTTCTGTAAACACCATTAAAAAGATTGTAGGAAAACATTTTAATGTGCGTATGGAAGATTTTAATGCCAAACGTAAAACACAGTCTATTGCGTGGCCTCGTCAAATTGCCATGTATTTAACTACAGAACTCACAGATTTATCATTACCGGAAATCGGCCGAGAGTTTAATAGAGACCATAGTACTGTAGTACACGCGCGCGACTTGGTAAAGGATAAAGTGACTACAGATCCATTTTTTTCAGCTGAAATTAACCAAATTGTAGCGGATATCAAGGCTGTGGAAAAGGTGTAGATAAAGTTGTGAAATAGGGGAAATAAACTCCATTTCATTGTGTTTTTATAAAGGAAAAGTGAAACCTGTGAAAAAAAGGAAGTAGATATACACAAACAGAAAAACAAGGATGTATCTTATAATTCACAGTGTGCACACAATCCACAAGACATATAATTAAGGATAAATATGAAAATAAATATTACTAAAGCAACCCTTCTGGAAGGAATTCAAATTGTCTCTTCCGGTGTTTCATCCCGTACAACACTGCCTATTTTGCATAATGTGCTGATGGAAACACAAAACGGAAAATTAAAGTTGGTACGTACGGATATGGAAATGGCAACCGTGCATTTTGTACCCGCGGAGATTGTAGAAGAAGGAAGCATTACGGTTCCGTTAAAGGAATTTGCAGATATTATTAAAAATTTGGCAGATGATAAAGAAATTACGCTAACCAGTGATGAAAATAATAAATTTCATATTAAATCCGGCAAGAGTAAATTTTGGGTGATTGGAACCCCGAAAAGTGAATATCCGGCCATCCCGGAGATTGAACGTTCCGGAAAAATAGAATTAGACCCGCTACTCTTGCAACAAATGGTGGAAAAAACAGCTTTTTCTGCCTCTACGCAAGAAACGCGCTATATTTTAAACGGACTTTTGTGGAGTAGCAGTGCCGAAGGGTTTGAGGTGGTAGCTACCGACGGAGGACGTTTGGCGGTAGCCTCTCAGGCACCCTTGGCCGGAGTAAAAGATTTTAAAGTGATTATCCCCACAAAAATTTTAACGGAAGTATGCCGTTTTATCGGGATTGCTAAACCTGGTAGCGATGATAAAATCGAGGTAAATGTAGCGTCTAATCAGGTAAGTTTTATTATGAAAGATACGACGTTTATTTCGCGCTTAATTGAAGGAAATTTTCCTAACTATAAACAAGTAATTCCCACCAAGACGAATATTAAATTTGAAGTGTTTGCCAAAGAATTATTGGCTTCTACCCGCCGGGCTGCACTATGTGCGGGCGAATTTGGCAGTATTGTAAAGTATAAGGTGGAAGATAATAAACTAACCGTTTCTTCTAATTCCCAAAATATGGATTTTACCGACGAATTACCGGTAGAATATGTAGGGGAAGCGTTTGAAGCAAATTTCAAACCACAATATATTATTGACGTACTTAAAAATGTATCGGCGGAAAAAGTTTCTTTTGCGTTTGTAAATGCCTCTCAACCGATGCTGATGGAACCGGTAGAAGAAAGTTCGTTTAAGTATGTGATTATGCCGATGAGGGCGTAATGAAATTAGGGCAACCCGCTAAAAAACAATGGCGATCTAGCCAAGAATTGTTAGGTACGCGGGCAACTCTTGCGCGCACGCTAAACCGGCTGATGGTGCTGGATTATGTGTGGAAACAGTTGGTAGGCCCTAAAGCACGTTTTTGGGTGTTACATGCGGTGAAGAAGGATACCCTGTATGTAGCGGTAAAAGTATCGGTAGCGAAAAATGAACTGGTTGGGCACAGACGCAGACTAATCAGCGAACTGAATAAGCACTTTGATACCCCCTGGATTAAACATATTGAAATTATTTAAGGAGTTTGTGATGAGCGTAGAACAAAAAGAAAAAGAGTACGATTCTTCCAAAATTACCGTATTAGAAGGATTGGAAGCCGTACGTAAACGTCCGGCCATGTATATTGGATCTACCGGGTTACCCGGACTGCACCACTTGGTGTATGAGGTAGTAGATAACTCTGTAGACGAAATTTTAGCCGGCGGAGCCACCACCATCACCGTAACTATCAAAGGGGATATGACTTGTTCCATTCAAGACGATGGACGCGGTATCCCGGTGGATCTAATGAAAAATGCCAAAGATGCAAAATTGCGCAACAAATCCGCTTTGGAAGTAGTTATGACGGTGTTACACGCCGGTGGTAAATTTGACTCCGGTGCGTACAAAGTGTCCGGTGGGCTACACGGGGTAGGTGTATCGTGTGTGAACGCGCTTTCCGATGAAATGGAAGTAGAAGTACGCCGCGACGGAAAAATTCATTACCAATCGTACAAACGCGGCAGACCGCAAGGGCCGGTGGAAGTAATCGGCAAAACTAACGAACACGGCACAAAAGTAACGTTCCATGCCGATCCGGAAATTTTTGGAAACTTGACTTTTTCCTACGAAACAATCGGTAACCGGTTGCGTGAACTGGCTTTCTTAAACGCCGGTGTTAAAATTATTTACACCGATGAACGCAAAGAAGATAATCAAACCGTAACCTTCCACTACGAAGGCGGAATTGCCCAGTTTGTAAAATATTTAAATACCAATAAAAACGTTCTTAATCCTGAGCCAATTTATTTGACGAAAGAAATTGGGGATAATTATATTTCCTTTGCCATTCAATATAACGAAGGATATTCCGAAAACGTCTTCTCGTTTGTAAATAATATTCACACCGTGGAAGGCGGTACACATTTAAGCGGATTTAGAAGCTCTTTGACCCGTTTAATTAACGAGTACATTAAAAATAACAATCTCGCCAAACAACACAAAGATATTTCGGTGTCCGGCGACGATATCAAAGAAGGACTAGCCGCGGTACTTTCCGTTAAGATTCCGCATCCGCAATTTGAAGGACAGACCAAAACCAAATTGGGTAACAGCGAAGTGGAAGGTATTGTACGCTCCGTGGTGAGCGATACGTTAGCTACCTTCTTTGAAGAAAACCCAAAAACGGCCCGTGCCATTTGTGAAAAATGTATGGGCGCGGCGGTGGCCCGTGAAGCGGCGCGCAAAGCCCGCGATTTAACCCGCCGCAAAGGGGCGTTGGAAGGTGGCGGACTACCCGGGAAATTGGCAGACTGCCAAGAACGAGAAGCCACCAAGTGCGAGCTCTTCCTTGTAGAAGGAGACTCTGCCGGTGGTTCGGCCAAACAAGGGCGCGACCGCGTGTTTCAGGCGATTTTGCCGCTTAGAGGTAAAATTTTAAACGTGGAAAAAGCACCGCTTGTGCGCATTTTATCTTCTGATACGGTACGCGATTTAATTGCCGCCGTAGGTACCGGTGTAGGCGAAGGAGAAGGCGGATTTGATATTTCCAAATTGCGCTACCACAAAATTATTTTGATGGCTGATGCTGACGTAGACGGACAACACATTTCTACGTTGCTGCTCACTTTCTTCTACCGCCAATTAAAACCCTTAATTGACGAAGGGCACGTTTATTTGGCGCAACCGCCGCTCTATAAAGTCAAAAAAGGCAAAGTGGAACAATATCTGCAAACCGAAGACCAAATGCAACAATGGCTGATGAAGGAAGGATTGGCCAGCGTAACGGTAACGGACACACAGAAGAAAAAAGATTTTACGGCGCAAGAACTGCGTGATTTACTTAAAGTATTGCGCGACGTGGAAGACATGCTTGCCAAATTAGAAGTAAAAAATATTACGCTGGCAGATTTTATGGCGTTCTTAAAGGAAGGACGTGTGCCGGTGTATCGTATTCCGCTTAGAAGCGGTGGTTTTAGATACTTCTATACCGAGCAAGAATACCGCGCGTATGAGGAACAATACATCCAAGAGAAGCGCGAAGAACTCATTGCCGACGGCGTAGATGCCGAAGCTGTATCGGAGACAACCTTAGTGCCCGAACACCAAAGCTTGTTTGAATTTGGCAAACTTTTGGCGGCTGAAAACAAACTAAAAACCTTTGGTTTTGATTTTGCCCAATATCCGCTGATTACCAACGAAAAAGAACGCGTAAACCCGCTGTTCAAAGTAAATAACGGGAAAGCCGACAGTTTGGTATACAGCTTGGCCGAACTTTTAAAAGCGGTCAAAGAAGCGGCTACTTCGGGTGCAACGATTCAGCGCTACAAAGGGTTAGGGGAAATGAACCCCGAACAACTGTGGGAAACCACCATGGACCCGGCTAAACGCAAGCTCATCCAAGTAAAAATCAACGATGCCACCGATACGGAACAGGCATTTACCATGCTCATGGGCGACCGCGTAGAACCGCGCCGCGATTTTATTTATTCGCACGCCTTAGAGGTAAAAAACTTGGATATTTAATAACGGCAATCCCGTTTTAGGAGATTTTTAAATGAGTGAAGAATTAAATAACCCGCAACAAGCAGTAAACATTAAAACCGATTTGTTTAGCGATATTGAACAACGCGATATTGCTACGGAAATGCGTTCTTATTATATTGACTACGCGATGAGTGTGATTGTCGGGCGTGCTTTGCCCGACGTGCGCGACGGCTTAAAACCCGTACACCGCCGCGTGCTCTATTCCATGAACGAAATGGGGCTTAAATACAACCGCCCGTATAAGAAATCCGCCCGTGTGGTGGGAGACGTGTTGGGTAAATATCACCCGCACGGAGACACCGCCGTATACGATACGTTGGTACGTATGGCGCAAGATTTTTCCATTCGTAAACCGTTGGTGGACGGACAAGGGAACTTCGGTTCCATTGACGGAGACTCTGCCGCGGCCATGCGTTATACCGAGTGCCGTTTGGAAAAAATTTCCGACACCATGCTGGACGATTTAGACAAAGATACTGTTAAAATGGTGCCCAACTACGACGGTTCTTTGTTGGAACCTTCCGTATTGCCGGCCAAATTACCTGCACTTTTGGTAAACGGGTCCGCTGGAATTGCCGTGGGTATGGCGACCAATATCCCTACCCATAACTTGGGCGAAGTATGTGATGGAATTATTGCCTACATTAAAAACCCCGATATTACGACCAAAGAAATGATGAAAATCATTAAAGGGCCGGACTTCCCGACCGGAGCTACCATCCGCGGTACCAAAGCCATTTACGAATATTTTGAAACCGGTCACGGCAGCGTAAAAGTGCAAGCCGATACCGAAATTGAAGAACGCAAAGGTGGACGGCAAGCCATTATCGTTACGGCAATTCCGTACCAAGTCAATAAAACATCTTTAATTGAATCTATTGTCGGCTTGGTGCGTGATAAAAAAGTAACCGATATTGCCGATATCCGCGACGAGTCGGACCGACGCGGTATGCGGTTAGTCATTGAAGTAAAACGCGACGGAAACGCGCAAGTAGTTTTAAATCACCTCTTTAAACATACGCAACTGCAAACGTCTTTCCCGGTCAATATGCTGGCGATTGTGGACGGACGCCCGCGTGTGCTATCGCTCAAAGAAGTGATGAAGGCCTATGTGCGCCACCGCCAAGAAGTGATTACCAACCGCACAAAATTTGACCTCAACAAAGCACAAAAACGCGAACATATTTTAAGCGGGTTACTCATTGCCATTGCCAATATGGATGAAGTGGTGGCCATTATCCGCAGTGCCAAGGATCCGACCGAGGCTAAATTTACTTTGATGAAGCGTTTTACGCTGACCGAAGTGCAATCCCAGGCAATCTTGGATATGCGCTTGCATCAACTGACACAACTGTCCAGCTTGGCTATTGAAAATGAACGGAAAGATTTACTAAAACTGATTGCGGAATTACAAGGTATTTTGGCAAGCCCGCAAAAGATTTTAGACATCATTGTGGAAGAACTTTCGCAACTTAAAAAAGATTTTGATGACCCGCGCCGCACCAAAATCGGGCCGGATATGGAAGACTTCTCGATGGAAGATTTTATTGAGAAGGAAGATGTGGTCATTACCATTTCCAACGACGGCTATGCCAAACGCATTCCGCTTTCCACTTACCGCAGCCAGAATCGCGGCGGAAAGGGGATCATTGGTAGCAAGACCAAAGAGGAAGACTTTATGGAAAACCTCTTTATTACGTCTTCGCATGCGACGATTTTGATGTTTACCAATCGCGGACGTGCGTTCCAACTACGCGCGTTTGAAATCCCGGAAGGCAACCGTATGTCTAAGGGCAAAGCGCTCCTCAATCTATTGCAGTTAACCGGCGAAGAAAAAGTAACTTCTACCTTAGCCATTGAAGACTTTGATACGCAGGAACATAGCGAATTGCAAAACGCTTACTTGACGCTGTGCACCCGCTTGGGAACGATTAAGCGTGTGGCGTTAAAAGATTTTGCCAATATCCGCCGCTCCGGTATTATTGCCATCGGGCTTGACGAAGGAGACGTGCTCATCAGCGCGCAAATGACCTTTGGCAAGAGTGATATTTTAGTGGCTACTCAAAACGGAAAATCAATCCGCTTTGACGAAAACGAAGTACGCGCCATGGGCCGCCAAGCCCGCGGGGTACGCGCCATTAGTTTAGAGGACGGCGATGTAGTGGTAGGGATGGAACAGGCCCCCAACGACGGCTCCATACAACCCGACGTGCTCTCCGTCTGTGAAAACGGTTTTGGAAAACGTACCGAATTTAGCGAGTACAAACGCCAACACCGCGGCGGTATGGGAGTGATTACCATTAAGACGTCCGCCCGTAACGGCAAAGTAGTGGGGATTAAACTGGTAGATGAAACCAAAGACCTCATGATTATTACCGAAAAAGGCATGACCATCCGCCTACGCTGCGGAGATATCCGCTCCGTAGGACGTAACGCGCAAGGTGTTACGTTGGCCAAGATGGATGGCGGTGACAAAATTGCACGTATTGCGCCGGTAGTAAAAGCAGAAGAGGAAACGGAAGAATCCGCCGAAAAATAAGCTGCTGACGTAAAAGAGTGTTTATTTAGATCAAATGCACCCCCAAAAAGGGTGCATTTTGGTTTGCTAAAACACTTGTTTGAAAATACTTTACAACCACGCCCGAAAATTAGTATAAAAATACAAGGGGATGAAATCATGCGTAACAATCCGCACATTTTGGAAATTAATGCGCGCGCGTGGCTTAAACGCCATGCGGCTCGCGTTGGTCGTCCGGTTACGTTAGCGGAGATTACCAGCGACGTGTGGGATAAAATCCAACGCAACGGATTTGATGCCGTTTGGCTGATGGGCGTATGGAAACGCAGTCCCGCCGCCGAGCAAATTGCCCGCCAAAATGAAGATATTAAAAACCAAGTTCGTTCCATTAAGCCGGATTTTGCCCTGGAAGATATAGGGGCTTCCCCCTATGCGGTATACGATTATACCGTTGACGAAGAATTGGGCGGAAATGAAGCATTGGCAACGTTTCGCAAAAATTTAAACGAACGCGGAATCCAACTGTTTTTAGATTTTGTGGGTAATCATATCGCTATTGATTCCCCGGCTGTGTTGGAACACCCGGAACTCTTTATTACGACGGGGAAAACCCCACCTCATATTCACCCGGATTGGTTTTTTAAAACCCAAAATGGTGACTATATTGCCCATGGACGCGACCCGTACTTTGCCCCGTGGACCGATACCGCACAATTTAATTATTTTAATCCGCAAACGCGCGATTTTATGACGCAAAAACTGTTGCAAGTGGCCAATATGTGCGACGGAGTGCGTTGTGATATGGCGATGTTGTCCTTAAACAAAGTACAGCGCGATACCTGGTGGGAATTTATCGGCGGGGAACTGCCGCGCGAAGAATTTTGGACCCAAGCCCTAAACGCTGTGCGGGCCGAACATCCCGAATTTGTATTTATGGCCGAAGTATATTGGGGGCTGGAGTGGGACATTCAGGAGCTGGGGTTTGATTATACCTACGATAAAGTGCTCTATGACCGCTTGCGTTTTGCCAATGCCGATAGTATCCGCATGCACTTGCGTGCAGAACACCTGTTCCAAATGCGTTCTTTGCGTTTTATTGCCAACCACGATGAAGAAGAACCGTTAAAAGCCTTTGGACGCGAAAAATCGCTGGCGGCGGCTACGATTATTGCCACCTTGCCCGGGGCGCGTCTTTTCCATTTATTCCAACTGTTGGGCCGCCCCGCACGGATGCCGATTCAATACATTAACGACGATTTTAAACTGGATGAGCCGGTAGAAAAATATTATTGGAAAATTTTGGAAATAGCTTCCGACCCTGCGTTCCACGGCGGACAATGGGCGCTAAAGGAAAGTATTCCGGTTTATGCGGGGGAAACTTCGTGCCAAAATATTTTGTGTTGGCAGTGGAAACAACGCCATACCGGTAAATTTGTTATCATCAACTATAGTGCAGATCCGGCTCAATGCCGCGTACCCTTTAAAGGGATTGCCGAGTATCAAGTGCGCGAAGAAATTGAAGGAAAAACCTTTAACTTGCCGCCGGAATTGGCCGCTCAAGGCATGGAACTGGTATTAAAACCGTACGAGTGCAAGGTTTTTACGTTTAGTATTTAGCAACGGCACAGAGAAGCTGATTTGTATAACTCCCAGGGCATTCCTTTGGGAGTTTTTTATCCTAAAATTCGGCTGAAATTTTACGCCGATTTTTTTATAATGTAAGTAGAACCTTTACAGGAGAAAAACCAATGCCTTTGGAGCCGTTTGGTGCGCAGGACCAATTGGAAATTGCTTCCTTGGGGACGGAAATTGCGCTGACCGAAATTTTGGGTGCGGCCGCCGGGTATTGGTTAGACACAAAATTGGGTACGCTTCCCTGGTGTTTGGTGGGCGGCGTGCTAATAGGGTTTGCGTTGGGAATCGTGCGGATTGTAGCGGTTGCCCGTAACGCAAATAAGAAAAAAAATGGACGTAGCTGAAACGATATCACACCATATTTTGGACCACGACTGGGGCGTTGTATTGGGTGGATTTCGGATCCCGATTACCACGCACTCCGTAACCATCTTTTGTGTAAGCGTCCTTTTGCTTTTAACACTAGCTTGGGCGGCACGCGCGCATAAAAGCCACGCCGGCAAATTAATTTCGGTTCTAATGGAAGAATATGTGTCCTTTATTCGCGGTGGAATTGTGCTGCCCAATATGGGCGAAGAAGGGCGCGGAATGTTGCCGTATTTTTGTACGTTGTTTCTATTTATTTTATGTGTGAATTTAGCCGGTATGATTCCGGAGATGAAAACCGCCACTTCTAACATTTCCGTAACGGCGGCGCTCGCGCTTTGTTCGGGGGCGCTCATCATAGGGAGCGGACTTAAATTTCACGGGCTAGTGGGCTTTTTAAAAGGCTTTGTTCCGTCGGGTACGCCCGGGTGGCTGGTGCCGCTTATTTTCCCGCTGGAAGTAATTAGTTTAGTCATTAAAGTATGTGTGTTGGCAATCCGTTTATTTGCCAATATGCTTTCGGGGCATATGGTGCTGATTTGCTTGTTACTCATCATTTTTATCATCGGGGAAATGAGTAAATTTTTTGGCGTGGTGTCTATGTTCCCTGCCATGCTCTTAGAGATTTTTATGACGTGTTTGGAGTTGTTAGTAGCTTTTTTACAGGCGTATGTGTTTACCTTGCTGACCGCTATTTTTGCGGGCTCGGTCATTCACACGCACTAAATTTAAACAGGGCCTTTGCCCGTAAGGAGAAAACGTATGGAACTAGTTGCACTTAAATATATTGCTGCCGGTATCGGTGCCGGTTTAGTCGTATTGGGAGCTGGGTTTGGACTCGGTAAAATCGGTGCGGCCGCTTTGGAAGGCGCTGCCCGCCAACCCGAAGCCGCCGGCGATTTACGCACCACCATGATTATTATTGCTGCCTTGTTGGAAGGGGCCGCGATGTTAGGCTTGGTGATTTGTTTACTTACCATGGTCATGAAATAAATTATGGAAGATTTGTTAAAACCGGACTTTGGTGTACTGGCATTAACGGTTTGTAACTTTCTTTTGCTCGTCTATTTGCTTAAAAAATTTGCGTGGGGTCCTATTATCGGGGCGCTAGAAAAACGCGAAAACCAAATAGCGACGGACAAACAAACCGCTGCTCAGGCACGCCAAAGTGCTGAAAATCTTAAAAAGGAATTGGACGACCGTTTGGCCCAAATTTCTAACGAAGCTACGCAAAAAATGGCGCAAGCTGTAAAAGCGGGCGAAGCACAAAAAGAACAACTCTTAAAGCAAGCACAAGAGCAAGCCACCCGCCTTTTAGAGCAAGCCAAAGCGCAAATTGAGGCTGAAAAAAATAAAGCATTGGCCGATGTGCGCAGTGAAGTTGCAACGCTAAGTGTGCTGGCGGCTTCGCGCGTGATGGAACGGGAAGTAAAAGACGGCGCGGCAGACCAAATTGTTGACCAAGTGCTTAAAGAAATAAAAGGAAAATAATATGAATTCCCAAAATCGTATTGCTACTGTGCGTTATGCGGCTGCCTATGATGCTTTAAGCCAAAATATAGAGCAAGCCGAAAAAAATGCCCAAGAATTAACAACAGCTACTAAAGTATTGGAGCAAGTAGGCAGTGCTTTGCAAAACCCGCGCTTATCCGGCGTGCAAAAAAAATTGATACTTAACGAAACGCTCAAAGAATTGCCGCAAGCCGCTGCGTTTATCGGCGTGCTTATTGACGCCAAAAGGCTTAATTTGCTGGGTGCCATTTGCGAGCAAGTGCAAACGCTTTTGGATGACAGAAAAGGAATTTCCCGCGCGATTGTGACGACCGCGCGTATATTAAATGCGGTGCAAAAACAAACCGCCAAAGAATCACTTTCCATACGTTACGGCAAAACGATAGAGGCGTCCTTTGAGTTGGACCCAGCCTTACTGGGGGGATTAACCGCCCGGTGCAATGGCGAACTTCTGGACGGCAGTTTGAAAACGCGACTTGAAAAATTACGTCAGCAAATCACAAAATAGGGATATTTATGGCGATTAGACCCGAAGAAATTACAAAAATTATTAAAGAAAAAATTGAACATTTTGATACGTCCTTAGACGTAAGCGAAGTGGGAACCGTTATCCAGGTGGGCGACGGAATTGCCCGCGTGTACGGACTTAGTAACGTAAAAGCCAGTGAGTTGGTAGATTTTGGTCACGGCGTAAAAGGCATGGCACTTAACTTGGAGTATGACAACGTAGGGTGTGTACTGATGGGGGCCGATACGTTGGTGCACGAAGGAGATACTGTAAAACGTACCGGGGAAGTAATCAGCATCCCGGTGGGGAAAGGTGTTATCGGGCGCGTGGTGGATCCGCTAGGTAAACCGCTAGACGGCAAAGGCGAAATTGCGCCGGAAAAAAATATGCCGCTAGATATTGTGGCCCCGGGGATTATTGACCGCCAACCGGTAAAGCAACCGTTGCAAACCGGGATTAAAGCTATTGACTCCATGGTGCCCATCGGTAAAGGACAGCGCGAGCTTATCATCGGCGACCGGCAAACCGGCAAAACCGCCATTGCCATTGACGCGATTATCAACCAAAAAAATATCCCGGAAAACGAACGCTGCATTTGTATCTATGTGGCGGTAGGCCAAAAACAAAGTACCGTGGCGCAAGTAGTTAAAACCTTGACCGATTTTGGAGCGATGGATTATACAATTGTGGTGTCAGCCACCGCGTCTGACCCAGCCTCTATGCTCTATATTGCCCCTTATGCCGGGTGTGCCATTGGCGAATATTTTATGTGGCAGGGCAAAGATATTCTTATTGTGTATGATGACTTGTCCAAACATGCACAGGCTTACCGCGAAATGTCGCTTTTGTTGCGCCGTCCGCCAGGACGCGAAGCTTACCCCGGTGACGTGTTTTATTTGCACTCCCGTTTATTGGAGCGTGCGTGTAAGCTCTCTAAAGAGAACGGCGGCGGCTCTATTACTGCATTGCCGATTATTGAAACGCAGGCCAATGACGTATCTGCCTATATTCCTACCAACGTAATTTCAATTACAGACGGACAGATTTATTTGGAAAGCAACCTCTTTTTAAGCGGTATTAAACCGGCTGTAAACGTGGGGCTTTCCGTCAGCCGCGTGGGCGGCAGTGCGCAGCGCAAAACCATGCGCAAAGTAGCCGGAACGCTGCGTATTGATTTATCCCAATACCAGGAACTGGCCGGGTTTGCGCAGTTCGGGTCGGAGTTGGATAAAGAATCCCAACGCCAAATTGCCCGCGGTAAACGCATGACCGAATTACTTAAACAAAACCAATACGCTCCCTTAAAAGTAGGGGAAGAGGTGCTTGTTTTATATGCGGGTACGCACGGATATTTAGACGATATAGAAGTAACGGACGTGCTGCGTTATGAAAAGGAACTTTTGGCGTATATGCATGCGCAAAAACAAGATACGTTAGATGTACTAAACACCGCAACGGAATTAACGCAAGAAGTAGAAAACAAAATAAAAAGCGTATTAGACGAATTTAAAACGGTTTTTAAACCGGCGTAAGGAGAAAGTATGGAAACGAAAAATAGAAAAAAATATCTCGTAACGGGCGGAGCCGGTTTTATTGGTAGCAATATTGCCAAAACCTTAGAAGCCCAAGGACACGAAGTTACCGTATTAGACGATTTTAGAAAAAACGGACACTTTAAAAATTTAATCGGTTTTAAAGGCAACGTGATTACCGCCGATTTGTTTGAGTGTGTGCCGGCCCCGATGTATTTTGATGCCATTATCCACGAAGCCGCCATTACCGATACGACGGTAACGGATCAAAAAGCTATGATGGAACAAAACGTGGAAGCGTTTAAAAATTTACTTAATTTTGCGGCTGAAAATGAAATAAAAAAAGTAGTGTATGCTTCTTCTGCGGCAACTTACGGAAACGGCCCTGTACCTAACGTGGAAACGCAACCTACTCACCCCGAAAATGTATACGGTTTTTCTAAAGCCATTATGGACAATGTAGCGCGCCAATTTGCCGAAGAAAATCACGACATGACGATTATCGGACTGCGTTATTTTAACGTCTATGGGCCGGGCGAATATTACAAAGGCAAAATGGCCAGTATGATTTATCAGCTTTATTTGCAAATGAAAGAGGGCAAACGTCCGCGCGTGTTTAAAATGGGAGAACAACAACGCGATTTTGTGTACGTAAAAGATATTGTCAAAATCAATTTGTGTGCCGTAAATAACGGCAAAGAAACCGGTGTTTACAACGCCGCTACCGGAATCCCGCGCAATTTTAACGAGATTATTGCCTGTCTTAATAAAGAAATGGGAACTAACTTGGAACCGGAATATATTGACAACCCGTACAAGGCGTTCTTTCAGGTAAAAACACAGGCGGATATTACCAAGTCCAAAGAGAAATTGGGATATACGCCCGATTATACGCTGGAAGCCGGGATTGCCGATTACGTAAAAATTTTAAAAGCGGAAAACAGATAAATGGAATCGTTACGCGACATACGCCAAAATATCAAAGCCATTAAGTCCACGCAGCAAATTATGCAGACGATGAAGATGATTTCCAACGCCCGCATAAAAAAAGCGCAAGAGGCCATGGTGGCGGCCCGTCCGTTTGCCCAAAAAATGTTGGAAATGGTGGACGACCTTAAACAAGATATTTTAGCGTTGCCGCAACCCGACGACGGAAGTGAAACCTGGGCGGGGCGCATTTTTGTAAACCGCACCGGGGACGCAAACAAAGTGGGGCTTATTGTAATTACCGGGGATAAAGGACTGACGGGTTCTTTTAATGCAGTTGTTTTAAGAAGCGCGCTGGCTTTTTTGCGGGAAAACAAAGACAAAAAAATTTTTGTGTTTGCCATCGGCAAAAAAGGACGTGATTTTTTAAACCGTCTTAAAATGCCGAATTTGCATTTGGTATATGAAAGCGTGGGAATTTTCCCGAAGGTGTCTTATGTGCATGCCGATTTACTAGGGGATGCGGTTCTTAAAACGTTTATGCAAGAAAAATTGGGTTCCGTAGCGCTTATTTATAACGATTTTAAATCGCTAGCTAGCCAAACCCTACGGCAAACGCAGTGGCTGCCATTTGATTTTGACCAAGTACAAAAAGAAAAAGAAGAAAGTGATTTTGAATTTGAGCCTGGAATGTTGGAAATTTTTAAAATACTGGTGCCGCGGCTCATGAAAGCAAATTTGTACCGCGTGCTTTTGGAATCTCAAGCCGCTAATTTGGCAGCCACCATGAACGCCATGGACGCGGCCAGCAAAAACGCCGGGGAATTGGTAACGGCGTTGGGTGTTAAATTAAACAAAGTGCGTCAGGCCGGTATTACCAACGAAATTTTAGATATTGTTAACGGGGCCGAAGCCCTAAATAATTAAAGGAAAAAACTATGCAAACGGGAAAAGTAATCCAAGTAATCGGCGCGGCGGTGGATATTGAATTTTCGCAAGACCACCTCCCTGCTATTGAAAACGCAATTGAAATTGAAATGGACGGTGACAAAAAAATTGTGGCCGAAGTAGCCCAACAAATGGGTGACGGGATTGTACGTTGTGTGGCGTTGGAAAGCACCGACGGACTGCAACGCGGTGCCAAAGCGGTAGATACCGGCGCGCCTTTAACCGTCCCCGTAGGAGAAAAATGCTTGGGCCGTTTGCTAAATGTACTAGGGAAACCGCAAGATCATAAAGGCAACATTGATGCCGCCATGACCCTACCGATTCACCGCAAAGCTCCTTCTTTAGAGGACCAAAACCCCACGCCGGAAATTTTTGAAACCGGGATTAAAGTCATTGATTTAATTGCTCCGTATATGAAAGGCGGTAAAGTAGGGCTTTTTGGTGGGGCAGGTGTAGGCAAAACCGTTTTAATTATGGAGCTTATTAACAACGTGGCGCGTGAACACCATGGCAGTTCCGTCTTTGGCGGTGTGGGGGAAAGAAGCCGCGAAGGGAACGATTTAATGTTGGAAATGAGCGAGTCTAAACTTTCCGACGGTTCTACCGTTTTGGACAAAACCGTACTCGTCTACGGACAAATGAACGAACCGCCCGGCGCGCGTGCCAAGGTCGCTTTAACCGCGCTTACGCAAGCGGAGTATTTCCGCGACGTAAAAGGGCAAGACGTGCTTTTGTTCTTAGATAACATTTTTCGCTTTGTGCTAGCTAACAGTGAAGTGTCTGCCTTGCTGGGGCGTATGCCTTCGGCAGTAGGATATCAGCCCACATTAAATACGGAAATTGGTGCCTTGCAGGAGCGTATTACTTCCACCAAAAAGGGAGCTATTACGTCTATTCAAGCGGTCTATGTGCCGGCTGATGACTTGACTGACCCCGGTGTGGCGGCTACCTTTACGCACTTGGATTCTACTTCGGTATTGGACCGCCAAATTGCCAGCTTGGGGATTTATCCGGCGGTGGACCCGTTGGCTTCCACGTCGCGCATTTTGGACCCGCGTATTTTAGGGGAAGAACATTATAATGTAGCGCAAAGCGTGCGCCAAGTGCTCCAAAAATACAAAGATTTACAAGATATTATTGCCATTTTGGGCATGGACGAACTGAGTGATGAGGACAAAAAGACCGTCGCGCGTGCGCGCCGTATCCAAAAATTCTTATCACAACCGTTCTCAGTGGCGGAGCAGTTCACCGGGCACCCGGGCAAATATGTAAAACTGGCCGATACCATTAAAGCGTTTAAAGGGATTGTGGCAGGCGAGTATGACCATATCCCCGAATCGTGCTTTTACATGTGCGGCGGGATAGAGGATGTGCTGGCCGCGTACGAAAAAGTAAAGGATAAAGAATAGTGAAAAAGCTGACCCTTAATTTGATTACGCCCGAAAAACAACTCATCAAAGAAATGCCGGTGGATATGGTAATTTTGCCGGCTTTGCTGGGAGAAATGGGCATTTTGCCCGGTCACGTTAAAACGATTGTGCAGCTTGGGATGGGGTCACTACGCTATAAAGCGGACGGTAAAGAGGAAGAATTTGCCGCGTTGGGCGGGTTTGTGGAAGTGCTTAATGATGTAGTCAACGTGTTTGCCGAAAGTGCCGCTTTGGCCGGTGAAATTGACGAAGAAAAAGAGAAACAGCGTATCAAGGCATTAAAAGAGTCATTATCCAATAAAGACGCAGATATTGATTTTGAACTGGCAGAACTGGAAATTAAGCAAGCCATTGCCCGCATGAAAGTCAAAAAGAAACATTTGTAATGTCCTTGCGCCGATTACGCTAGTTTTGTATAATATATTTGTTCAATTTATCTTATTTTTAGGCAAGAGTTAAACAAAATGGTAGCCAAAAATAGAAGTGTTTTAATCCTCGCGGCCGGTAAAGGCACGCGAATGAAATCTAACCTCCCTAAACCGCTCCACGCGGTTTGCGGGTTCCCTATATTAGCGCATATTTTAAAAGCTGCGCAGGCATTAAATCCTGCGGGGATCGGTATTGTTATCGGGCATGGGGCCAATCAAGTTAAACAAACCGTTTTAGACAACTCCGCCGCGTGGGGTATTACTGCCCCGGTGGAGTTTTACGAGCAAACCGAACTGGCCGGTTCGGGCTCGGCTGTCAAAGCCGCCCTGCCTTTTTTACAAAAGCACAATAATGTGATGATTTTAAATGGGGATGTGCCGCTGTTGCAGGCAGATACGTTGCAAGCCATGCAAACCGCATTTGAACATGCAAAAGCCGGTGCATTGGTACTGGCGGTAAAAGTACCCAATCCGGCGGGTTATGGGCGTATTGTGTGTGGGGCACAAAATCAATTTGAAAAAATCGTAGAAGATGCTGATGCCGACGCGGAAACAAAGAAAATCTGCGAAATTAACAGCGGGATGTATGTATTTAATAGCGCGGCTTTGCAAAAGGCGCTTGCTCAATTAAAACCGCAAGGGCCTAAGCACGAGTATTATTTAACCGATACGCTAGCGCTTATCAAACAAGAAATGCCGGCGGTGGTGTTTGCTTCTAATGATTATGAGCAAGCCTTGGGTGTTAATAGCCGCGAACAACTGGCGCAAGCGGCGCAAATTATGCGCGCGCGCATTAACCGCTATCATATGGATAACGGGGTTACGCTCATTAACCCACAAGACACTTATATTGATGCGGGGGTACAAATCGGCGCAGACACCGTAATTGCGTCGGGTTGTTATTTACTGGGCAATACGCAAATCGGTCAAAACTGCACGCTGGAAAGCAGTGTATATATCAACAATTCTATTATTCATAACGACGTAACTCTTAAATTGGGTACCTACATTGAAGAGAGCGAAGTAGCAGAAAACTGCCAATTAGGGCCCTATGCACACTTGCGCCCGAAATCTATTCTCAAAAAAGGTGCCAAAGTGGGCAATTTTTCTGAAATTAAAAAAGCCGTTATTGGCGAAGGGTCCAAAGTCAATCACTTAAGTTACATTGGGGACACTCAAATGGGCGCGGGGGTAAATGTCGGCGCCGGAACCATTACGTGTAACTACGACGGAAAAAACAAACATACTACGGTCATTGAGGACCATGTGTTTGTAGGGTCTAACGTGAATTTTGTAGCACCCGTTACGGTGCACGAATATGCAAAAATCGGCGCGGGGTCAACCATTACCAAGGAAGTGGCTTCCCAAGGATTGGCAATTGCCCGTTCGCGCCAGGTCGTTCTAGAAAAAAAAGGTGTGAAAAAAGATGACTAAAAGCGTAAATGGCGACTTGCGCATTTTTTCCGGCAATGCAAACTTACCCCTGGCCCAGAAAATCTGCGAACATTTAAATATAGAGCTTGGCAAATTGCACGTAGAACGCTTTGCCGACGGAGAAGTAGACGTACAAATTCTGGAGTCTGTACGTGCGCATGACTGCTATATTATTCAACCTACCTGCCCGCCTGTCAATGAAAACTTGATGGAGCTTTTAATTATGATTGACGCGTTTAAACGCGCCAGTGCGGGCAAAATTACAGCGGTAATTCCCTATTTTGGCTACGCCCGTGCAGATCGCAAATCTTCGCCGCGTGTGCCGATTACCGCTAAATTGGCCTGTAACTTAATCACGCAGGCCGGGGCGGACCGGGTGATGGCGATTGACTTGCACGCCGGACAAATTCAGGGATTTTTTGATATTCCCGTAGACCATTTACGTGCCCGCAAAGTGTTTTTGGATTACTTCCAAGAATTTAAGCGGGAAGATTTGGTTGTTATTTCCCCGGACGTAGGGGGCGTAGAACGTGCCCGTAAATTTGCCGCCAAAATGGACGCGGGGCTTGTTATTATTGATAAACGACGCCCTAAACCCAACGAAGCGGTTGTTTATAACGTCATCGGGGACGTGAAAGACAAAGTGTGTATTATTTTTGATGATATTGTAGATACGGCGGGCACTTTAACCACCGTAGCCAATAAAATTAAAGAACAGGGTGCGCGTGAAGTATATGCAGCGTGTGCCCATGGGTTGCTCTCGCGCAACGCCGTAGAACGTATTAATAACAGTGAAATTAAAAAGCTGATTATTACCGATTCTTTGCCGGTGCGTGATTTGGGACCGAAAGTGGAAACGCTGTCTGTATCACATATTTTAGCAGACGCAATCCAACGCAACCACGACGGACAATCCATCAGTGGTATGTTTAACTAAATTTTTAAAATAAAAGGAGAAATAAGATGGAAAAAGTAAGTATCTCTGCCGCCGCCCGCGAAGGCATCGGCGTAAAAGGGGCTCTCTCTAAGATTAGAGCCGAAAAAAATGTACCGGCCGTAGTGTATGGCGGGCACAAAGAACCTGTTAGCGTAACCGTCAGCATGAAAGATTTGGATAAAATCATTAAAGCCGGTAAAAATACGTTAGTAGAAGTAAACCTCAACGGGACCAAAGAACTGGCGCTAGTTAAAGAAGTACAATACCACGCGGTAACCGATAAACCGATCCATGCCGACTTTCAACGCGTAAGCATGAAAGACAAAATGGACGTGGTGGTACCGATCCGCTTGGAAGGGACTTGTGCCGATATTGCCCAATACGGTGCTATCGTGGAACACATTATGCGCGAAATTGAAGTACGCGCTTTAGTAAGTGCCATCCCGCACGAAATTGTGGTAGATATTACCCCCATGACCATCAACAAAGGTATTGTGGCCGGTGATATTAAATTGCCGGAAGGTGTTGAACTTAAAACCGACAAAGAAGCCCCGGTGGTGCACTTGGCGATTCCGAAAGATGAAGAAACGCCCGCTCCCGCCGCCGCTGCCGATGCAGCTGCTGCCCAACCGGAAAGCTCTTCTACCAAAGGTAAGAAAGACGAAGAAGGAAACCTTACCAAAGGGACCGAAGCGGCTAAAAAATAGTTTATGCAATACCTCCTGGTTGGCTTGGGAAACCCCGGCCCTGAATACGAGCGTACGCGGCACAATGTGGGATTTCGCATGGTGGACGCAGCCGCAAGTAAGTGGGGCGTACAATGGCAACCTTGGCAGAAACTGGGAGTATATGGCAAAGTATCCGTGGCGGGCTGTGACGTATTTTTGTTAAAACCCCACACGTATATGAATTTATCGGGTCAGGCTGTGAGTAGCCTGGCCCGGTTTTATAAAATTACGCCAGACCGGGTAATTGTTTGCTTTGATGATGTTTCTTTAGAGGTAGGGAAGTTACGCTTGCGCGGCAGTGGTTCTGCCGGCGGTCAAAAAGGCATGAAAAACATTATTGAGCAAATGGGTACAGACAAAATTGCGCGGCTACGCTGCGGAATCGGACCCAAACCTGAAAAATTTGATTTAGTTAATTTTGTGCTGGGTAAGTTTTCCCGGCAAGAAGAAGAATTGTTGGAACCTGCCCTTACGCGCGCGGTCTGTGCGCTGGAAAGTTATTTCAAAGACGGCCTGCAAAAGGCCATGAACGAGTTTAATTAAAAACCCGCTTGTTAAAGCGGGTTTTTAACAAATGTTTTTACTTTAAAACTATTCTAACACACAACTCATTTTTTCATCAAAACGACCACCGATTTTTTCACAAGCACTTTTGCTGGCCTGTGAGCGTTGTTCGGTGGACAGTTTCAAATCTCCTTGTTGTTTGGCTGCTTTTGTTTGCTGTTGTTGCACGTAAATAAAAGATTGCGGGGTGCTTTTTTCCACGCTTAAGCGCAACGTCATTTGCTTGCCGTCTTTTTCTAAATTACGGGCAGTGGCAAAGCAGGTGTTTGCATGATTATTGCAGAAAAATCGGTATTTCCAAACGTCGTTAGAGGGATCTTGCATATTTAGCGCGGCAAAGCGGTCGGCTTGACTGTCTTGCGCGGGATATTTTTTGTTTTTGGCATAATACGTACCCAGTTTATCGCCGATAGCGCGTAAATTGGTCTTGGCTTCATCTACCTGCGCTTGTTGCGGAATATGCGCACAACCGACGGTAAGCACCGCTAAAAGTGTGCTTAAAATAATAAGTGCTTTTTGTTTGTTCATAATTTATTCTCCTGTTTTATTTTGTTTCAAAGGCCATGCAACAGTTGCCCAACATACATTTAGAGCAGTTGCATAAACTTTGTGCCACACGTAAACCGGCAAGTAACTTGCGGGCAAAGTCCGTTAAAGTGGGGTCGCGCGCGCCGAGGACAAGCAAAATATCACCCGGCTGAGCTGCGGCCGCCATTTGGGCTAAAATGCGTTCTCGGCAGGCTTCGTAGGATACATTTACTCCGCGTTTTTTAAGCCCGTCATAGACGGTTTTGCAGGTAATCCCGTCGGGAATCGTGCCGCCGGGATAATATACTTCCGTGAGCCACAGGTGGTCATCCGGGCCGATACTTTTGGCAAAACTGTCCACAAATTCGTGCGACAAAAGTTTAATAGACGTAAACGCGTGCGGTTGATAGAAAGCAAGTACGCGTTTGCCGCGTAGGTGCGCCGCCGCTATCGTGGCGGCTAATTTGTGTGGGTTGTGGGCAAAATCGTCCACCACTTCAATTTTGTTGTAACTGCCGATAGAGGCAAAGCGGCGGGCAATCCCGGTAAAACGGCTTAACGCCTGCGCGCAGGTTTGTAAATCTACACCCATATGCAAAGCGGCCGCGACGGCGGCGGTAGCGTTGGCTACGTTGTGCACACCGGGGATTTGCAGGCGGAACGGTTGGCCCTGAATCGTAAAATCCGAACCGAAACCGTCCACTTTAATATCGGTGGGGTGCACGTCACCCAGAGAAATACCGAACGATTTGTCGGCCCCCAGGGCACGTAAGTTTTCTTCTTCCGCATTGATAATTGCGGTTTTACAATGGGAAATAAACTGTTTAAAGTAACCCTGCAAAATGTCAATTTCTTTGTGGTCTTTTTGCAAGTTTAGACATAGGCCCAAGTAGGGTTGGTATTTAACAATAGAGCCGTCGCTTTCGTCGGCCTCAATAACTAAAATATCGCTATTGCCTTTGTAAACGTTTCCAAAAACGCCTTGTTCTTTTTGTAGGGATAAAATAGCTGCGCCCGTAATGACGGACGGAGACAGACCCGCAAAAGCCAAAATATCATAGACCATAGCCGTTGTGGTGCTTTTTCCGCTGGTGCCGGAGACGGCAATCGTGCGGTGCTCGGCCACGTGCTGAGCCAAAAGTTCGCTACGGTGCAGGGTGGGGATACCGAGTTGCTTGGCTTTAATAAGTTCCGGGTTATCTTCTTCAATGGCGGAAGATAAAATAACCAGTTCGGTTTTTTCATCAATGCCACTACCGTCTTGCGGATAAAGTTTAATATCTAATTTTTTGAGATAATCCCACAAGGCCATGTCGGTGTAGCCTTTGCTGATTAGCCGATCCGAGCCGGTAACCTCGTCATTACTCATGGCGTGAAGTTGAGCTAAGGCGGACATACCTACCCCGCCGATACCTACAAAGTGTATTTTCATTTTTGTTTTTCCTTTAGTTTAAATTTTGCAAAATCACTCATTGTGTAAAAGCCACTGGGCCGTTTGACGAGCCAGGCCGCAATATCCAAAACAGAAGCGGCAAATAAATCGCGGTTGGTGGCTTTATGCGTGAGGGTTATTTCATCTAAATTGGATGTGAGCGTGGCACTATGCGTACCAACGGTTTCCCCAATGCGCTCATAAGTTACTTGTTCTGTGGGCAATTCCATTTCCGCGGCTATGCGTTTAGCGGTGCCGCTGGGAGCGTCTTTTTTATGTACGTGGTGAATTTCATGCAGCGCTTTTTGGTAGCCCTTATACATTTTGCACGCTTGTTTAATCAGTTCGGTAAAAAAGTACACACTTAAACTAACATTGGGGGCAAAAAAGACAGGGATTTTTTCTTCCGATTGTAACTGGAATAAAAAAACCTCGGGCAAATTGGTAGTACCCGTTAAAAACGGTTTTTTGTGTTTTTTAGCCAATAAAAAAGCTTCCTGTGCTCCGATGGGAGTGGAGAAATCTACCACGATATCAAACGGGTTTTGTATGTCCGTCTGTGCGGCGCTACGCGTGGCGGAAACGACCAAGTTTTTTTGTGGGTTTTCGCTAATAAGGCGCGCAATCGCTTGCCCCATTTTCCCGTTTGCACCGTTTAATAAAATGCGAATTTGTTTTTTCATTTGAAAAAGTGCTCCAACAAATATTCTACAATTTGACGCCCGTTCATGGCAGCCCCTTTAAGTAAATTATCTTCTGTTACAAAATAATGGATAACCTTGGGGTCTTCTACATCTAGGCGCAAGCGACAGATAAAAGTTTCTTCCTTGCCCGCGGCTTGTTTGGGGGTCATAATCTGTTCACTGTAAACTACGTTGGGAAAAGTGTTCCATAATTTTTTGACTTGTTCCAAGTTAAAATTTTCCTGTGCTTTAATGGTAACTCCCAGCGAGTGTGAAACTTCCACCCCGACGCGCACCGTATGGCAATAAACTTTAATATGGGGCCAATTCATAATTTTACGGGTTTCGTACAGGCCTTTTAATTCTTCGCTGGTGTGCCCGTTTTCTTGGATAGAACCGATGAGCGGCACGCAGTTTTTTTCGTATAACGAACCGGGCGTGTGGAAATCGTCCAGCAGCTTTTTGCCGCCGCCGCTGATGGCTTGATACGAACAAAAAAACGCTTCGATAATATGATAATAAGGAGCTAACGGGGCTAGACTCATTACAAATCCGGTTGTCGTGCAATTGGGGCTGGCAATCAGTTGTGTTTGTGCAGTTATGGTGTGAGCGTTGATTTCCGGAATTACAAGCGGGACACCGGGAGTCATGCGAAACTCGGACGACATATCCACCATAAATTTGACCCGGTTTTTAAGTTGAGGGACCAAGGCAGCGCTGACGGAATTATCGGTGCAGAGCACCGCAATATCCAAATTCGGGATTTCGTCATTACGCCCAAAAGTTTTGAGCTCAAACGGAGTTTTTATTTTTTTAAGTTGGGCTTCTACGTTGCGCCCCACCATCCCGTTAATACCGATGATACCTACTGTAGTCATACTAAAAATTCCTTGGGTGTTTGTGCTAAAAGTGCATCAATTTTAGTTTTGTTCTCTGTGGAAGTTTCCCCAAGCGGTAAACGTACGGCGGGTGCGCCGTACCCGAGTTTACTAAGCATATATTTAATACACGTTGGGTTAGTTTCCAAATAACACGCTTTCACCAGCGGATAAATTTGTGCAAAAACAGCAAATGCTTGTTGCGTTTGGCCTTGCTTAAATAAGTCATAAATTTTCACAAAAGCAGGGGCCAACACACAAGCGGCCGCACTAATAATTCCGGCGGCGTTAAGCGCTAAAAATTGCGGGAATAAATCGTCGTTGCCGCACAAATAGGCCAGGCGGTTTTTGTACGCAACGGCCGTATCTGTGACGTGTGCCATATCATAGTCGGACTCTTTAATACCGATCAGCTGCGGGATTTCTTTAAGCAAAGCAGCCAATACGGGTGCGGCTAATTTTTGCCCGGTGCGGCCCGGGATATGATACAAAACAAGGGGGACCCCGACACTAGCGGCGGCTTTAAAATGTGCCACCATGCCCGATGGATTGGGCTTGTTGTAATACGGCGTAACAACGAGGGCGGCATCCGGCTGATAAGCGGTGGCCAGACGCACGTTTTCTACAGTGGAAGCAGTGCAATTGGTACCGCAACCGATAATCAGTTGGCAACCGGTTTTTTTAATTTCGGGAACGCAAACATCTAAAATTTGTTTCTTTTCTGTTGTGCTAAGAGTAGGCGTTTCGGCAGTGGTGCCGAGCAAAACTACGCCCTGTACGCCAGCATTTAATTGGGCGCGCAACAGTTTAAGTAAGGAAGGGACATCTAAGGACCCGTCTTGCAAAAACGGAGTGGCTAATGCCGTAAAAACACCTTGTAACATAAAAACCTCCTGCGTGGGTCTTTGTTCATATTGTAGCAATTTAATTGGTATAATAAAGTAACTTATTTAAGGGGTTTTGTATGACTGAAGAAATGTCAAAAGAAGTAAAAGAATCTTTGCTGGGTAGCATTACCGGGAATATATCTCTCAAACAAGGGCCCGGGAAATGGGCGGGGCTTTTGTTGGTTTTGTTTTTAATTTCATCTCTTTGCGGTATTTATTTAACCGTAAAACCGGGTATGAAATGCAAAAAACAAACCGATAAAAAAGAAGGAGTAAGTGCCAAATTATCAACCTTGGCCGCGAAGAACGAACAAGGCAACGTAGCGTGGATTAAGGTGCGAGGTGTGATTGCTACGGATAATTCTTCTTCTCCCTTTAGCCGCCCGCAAGGGGCTAGTGCGATTGCTAAAAAAATACGCGAAGCCGGTGAAGAGGATGACGTAAAAGCCATTGTATTGGACATTAATTCCCCCGGCGGGACGGTAGCGTCGGTTCAAAATATTTATAGTGAAATTTTGCGTGCCAAAAAGAACGGTAAAAAAGTGGTGGCTCTTTTTCGCGACGTAGCCGCCAGCGGCGGTTTTTATATTGCCATGGCTGCCGATAAAATTGTGGCCGAACCGGGCACGATTACTGGGTCGGTAGGGGTCATTATGCAAGGGGCCAACGTGGAAGGACTTTTTGAAAAAATCGGTGTGAAAATGATACCGATTACCTCGGGTAAATACAAAGACATCGGATCTGCTTACCGCCCTATGACCGAAGCCGAAAAAGCACTTTTACAAGATATGGTGGATGATACGTATACTCAGTTTTTTGCCGCGGTAAAAGCCGGGCGACCCAATGTGGAAGAGTCCGTTTTACAAGAATATACCGATGGACGCGTGTTTACCGGGCAACGGGCGTATAATTTAGGATTTATTGATAAACTGGGCGGCGAAGAGGAAGCACTTAACTTAGCCGGGGAGATGGCAGGAGTCAAAGAGCCGAAAATTATTTCGTCTAAATCCGACAATTTGCGGGAATTTATTTTCTCTATGGGTTCTTCTATGGAAGGGAGAAGTTTGGCTAAACAGTTGGAATCGTTAGCTACGCCCAGCGTGTCTTATTTGTGGATGAACTAATGAAACATTTACTGGATACTTATTTTTTGTATACGCAAGATTCTGCCGCCGGGGTGCGCCGCCTGTTGGAAAGACGTTCCTTTCGGCAAGCGTGCGTCGGATATTTTGTGGCCGCTTTGAGCTGGGTGTTATTTTTCAATATCGGCGATCAGCTGAGTCTTTTTGCGCTACTGTTTAAGTTGTTTATTGTGTTTTTAGCGGAAATAACAGCCGGGTATTTTGTGGCGGCGTTGTGCGGTTTATTTTTGGATTTGCGCCGCGTAAAAGTATCTTCCGCGCAGTTGTTTGTGCTAGTGGGAAGCTCCGGCTTTATAAAGGCGCTATTTATTGCGTTTGCGCTTATTTCCGCGGCGGTTCCCCAAGTACATTTGGGATGGGCTTTCCCGTTAGGCGTTTTGCTTGTCTGGGTGTTACAACTGCTCTATTTGGTACGCGGCCTCAAACACGTGTGGGACGTAGATACCTGGGAAGCGTTGGGGGGTTGGTTGTTTGGTGCAGTTCCGGTGTGCGTAGCGTTTAGTTTGGTGGGGATTTTCTTTATTTGGTTTTTGGTTGTGCTGTTTTAAGGAGAACGCATATGAAGAAAAGCAAAATTTTGGCCTATCTATTTTTGATAATAAGTTTTTTTCCTATTCCTGCATATTTGATAGCACATATGAGAGATTTTAGAATTTCTGTGGTTCCCTATTTGTTGTCTACCGGAGTAAGTTTTTTGTTAGCTACCTTTTTCAATAGCAAAACTTGTGTAGATGCGGGACAGAATTGCCCTTTATTTACGGTTACGCGCAAAACTATGAAGTGGTCTGGGCTGTTGTACGGAGCTATTTTTGTTTTGGTAGTATTATTTATGTCCGTTTTCATAGTAGCAGATAAAATAGAAGGCAATACTCCTGCGACGGCACTTGCGCAAGGGGCCGGGTGGTTGGTGATGTTTGTTGTTGGAATTCCGGTAATACTAGTAACCCCAATAATTATAATCTATAATTTGTTTGTTTTATTTACGGATCTTTTTTGCTTTTTTTGTAAGCGTGGAAGTCCTCAAGTGTTGGGAATGATCACAAAGTTGGAAAATATAAACATATTGAAAGCGCATCCAAGAGCAAATTTTATCTTGGACATTTTAGGTTGCCTATTGTTTATTGGGACGCTTTGTTGTATGTTTCTATTTTTTGTTTTTTCTTAGAAAACAATTTTAGACAAAAAGAAAAGGTGCGGGTGGACATCGGCTACAAGTCGGCTCGTTGCCCCTCGCCGCTCGCGGCCCCGGCTCGCGGTATGCTGCGAGGGGTCTTTTTCAAAGGAAAACGCTTTAATTCGCGAAGTGAACTAGCGAAGTATACTGTGCGAAGCGGCGCGGTAGCGCCGAGGTATTCGAGCAAGTGAACGACAAAGAAGAAAAGAGTTTTACGAAGAAAAAGAAAGGTGCGGGTGGGAATCGAACCCACGAATAAGAGTTTTGCAGACTCTCGCCTTACCACTTGGCCACCGCACCGTCAAAACAACTTAAATTGTATATTCATTATAGCAAAAATAACTCGGGGGCGCAAATATCATAAAATGAGTAACGCCAACAAGGGGAAGATTCCCGACAAAAACACTCGGAAATGACAAGATAATATAAAACTCTTTTTAAGAAGACAAAAAAAACGGGAGGCCGAAGAGAGCATAATTTGGGATTTTGTCAAAGAAAAAAGAGTTAGATCTAGGCGCGGACGAGGGAGGAATACTGGCGGGACGCGCGCGGTAGCGCGGAGGTATCCGACCGAGGGCGCAACAACGAAATAACTCTTTTTAAGAAGACAAAAAAACGGGAGGCCGATGTCCCCTACAAGAGACGTTCCCGTTAAATCGGGTCTGTGGTGGCTCTCCCTTACTGCTAGTATAAGCATATATGAAAAAATTTCAAGGCCTATTTTAAAAATATTTTTTAACCCGGTGTTGCACTCTTTTTGGCAATTTGGTATAATAAAACTATAAGGGACCCCTACGGGGGTCGTTTTTATCGGTACTTACGCCCTACAAAGGTTTTGTTTTGGTGTAAATTTTGGTATAATGTTAGGGTAGGTTTTGCGGGCGTGGTTCAATGGTAGAACACTAGCCTTCCAAGCTTGTGACGAGGGTTCGATTCCCTTC
>JAGCXL010000013.1 GCA_017961295.1 Elusimicrobiaceae bacterium | reverse complement strand
TTCCATCCGCACCGCTGCCGAAGCGCAAGCCGAAATTTTCAAAAAAATGAGAGGACAAGACTTAGTTGTAAAAGAACAAGCCCTAAGCTTCCACAATAATGTGGTGTATGACAATATTCGCCGCTATGATTTAAGTTTTGTCGGCCGTTATAAAATCAATAAAAAATTTGCTAATATGTTTGATTTAATTAGCAAATTCAAATTCAAAAAATTCCAAAAACCGTCTGACAACCGCCGCACCTTGGCTCCGGAAGATGTAATCGTTACCGTGAAGTATTTACTCGCGCTTAACGCCGGGGAAGACGTGCAAAAAGCGTACGGAGAAGGGTTCTCTTTCAAAGTGGACGATATTGACCACTTGGGTAACCGCCGCGTACGCGGAATCGGCGAATTGTTGGAAAACCAAATCCGCATCGGGCTTTCCCAAATGGCCAAAACGGCCCGGGACCGCATGAACCGCGAACTGACTTCCTTTACGCCGCGCGCGCTTGTAAACGCGCAACCGGTGCAAGCCATTGTCCGCAAATTCTTCGGTACTTCGCAACTCTCGCAGTTTATGGACCAGATTAACCCGCTGGGCGAACTCACGCACAAACGCCGTTTATCCGCGTTAGGGCCCGGTGGTTTAAACCGTAAACGTGCCGGTTTTGAAGTGCGCGACGTACACTATACGCACTATGGCCGCGTCTGCCCGATTGAAACTCCGGAAGGACCGAACATCGGGTTAATTACCTCGTTGGCCTGCTATTCCAAAGTAAATAAATACGGGCTTATTGAAACGCCGTACCGCAAAGTCGTCAACGGTAAAGTAACCGATAAGATTGAAAACTTAACCGCCGACGCGGAAGACGATAAGTTCGTTGCCCAGGCCAACACGCCACTTAAAAAAGATGGCTCTATTGATACGGACTTAGTATCTTGCCGTGTCCGTTCGGACTATCCGATGATTACGCCGAAGAACGTTAATTATATGGATGTTTCTCCGTTACAAGTTATCAGCGTATCGGCCGCGCTTATTCCGTTCTTAGAGCACGACGACGCCAACCGCGCGCTCATGGGTTGTAACATGCAACGCCAGGGTGTGCCGCTCTTGATGCCGGAAGCTCCGTACGTGGGAACCGGTATTGAACACGAAGTGGCGCGCGACTCGGGTACTTCTATGGTAGCCAAGCGCGACGGACGCGTCCAATTTGCCGACGCTTCCAAAATTATCGTAGAAACCAAAGATGGCTCTACGGATGTATATAACCTCCTTAAATATAAACGCTCCAACTCGGACACTTGTATCAACCAACACCCCATCGTTAAGACCGGGGATAATGTAAAAGCCCGCCAAGTCATTGCAGATGGCCCGTCCATGGACAACGGCTATTTGGCGTTAGGGCGCAACATGCTCGTTGGTTTTATGTGCTGGGAAGGATACAACTACGAAGACGCTATCTTGGTATCTAGCCGACTCGTGAAAGATGATGTGTTTACCTCTATTCACTTGCACGAATTTACCGTGGATGCGCGTAACACCAAACTCGGCGCGGAAGAAATTACCCGCGATATCCCGAACATTGGTGCTGATGCCTTATCCCACTTGGATAACGATGGTATCGTATTGCCGGCTACGGTGGTAGAACCCGGTGATATTTTAGTAGGTAAAGTAAGCCCGAAAGGGGAACAACAATTAACGCCGGAAGAACGGTTGTTAAAAGTTATCTTCGGTAAAAAAGCCGATGATGTGGTGGATGCTTCGTTGCGCGTACCGCCCGGCACCTCCGGCAAAGTAGTTGGTACACGCGTTTTTGTACGCAAAGAAAAATTAACGAAGGCCGAAGAAAAAGCGCGTCTCAAAGCGTTGGAAGATGAGAAAAATTCCACGTTGGAAGTCTTGAAGGAACAACGCAAACGTGCCTTGGATTATGCCAAGAACACTCTTAAGAGACAAACCGAACTCAAAAAAGAAACCGCGCGCATTACGTCGTTATACAAATTGATGGAAAAGAAAGCGGTAGAACATTATGAACGCGAAATAGAATTCTCCAAACAAGGGGATGAACTCGCAGTAACCGTTAATAAATCCATCAAAGTTTACATTGCGTCTAAACGCAAATTGCACGTAGGGGACAAAATGTCCGGTCGCCACGGAAACAAAGGGGTGGTGGCACGTATCTTGCCGGAAGAAGATATGCCGTTCTTGCCGGATGGAACTCCATTAGACATTGTATTGTCTCCGCTGGGTATTCCTTCTCGTATGAACGTAGGGCAGTTGTTGGAAACTATGCTTGGTTGGGCCGCGCACTACTTGCACTACAACGCAGCCACACCGGTGTTTGACGGACCGAGCGAAGCCGACGTTGTCAACGAAATCCGCAAAGCCAAAGCAAAAATCTTAGATGATAAAGGGCTCAAAGGAAAAGCGCGCGAAGAATATGCCGCTAAGTACTTGCCGGATGATTACTGCCGTATTACGCTTTACGACGGAAGAACCGGTGAACCTTTTGAAGAAAAAGTGACGATCGGTTACATGTACATGATGAAACTGATTCACTTGGTAGAAGATAAAGTACACTCCCGTTCTACCGGGCCGTACAGTATGATTACCCGCCAGCCGCTGGGTGGTAAAGCCCAGTTCGGTGGTCAGCGCTTCGGGGAAATGGAAGTGTGGGCCATGGAAGGGTATGGGGCCACGTACACGTTACAAGAGTTCTTAACGGTTAAATCCGACGATTTTACCGGAAGAACCAAAATGTATGAATCAATTGTCAAGGGCGAAGCTCCTGCACAACCGGGCGTTCCGGAATCTTTCAAAGTACTTGTGAAAGAACTCCAAGCGCTGGGATTGAGCGTAGACTTGCTTAAACAAGTGGAGGATGAACCGTCCGCCGCTTCAAATAAAAAAGCGGAGGCTAAAGCCGAAGCCAAAGGGGCCAAGGCTGCTAAATAAGCCGGGGATTTGAATACCATGCAAACGAAAAAAGTGAAACAATTAAGTGAATTAAACTTCTTTGACTTTGATGCAATCAAGTTAGGGATTGCCAGCCCGGAACAAATTACGGGGTGGTCTTTTGGGGAAGTAAAAAAACCGGAAACCATCAACTACCGCACGCTCAAACCGGAGCGCGACGGGTTGTTCTGCGAGCGTATCTTCGGGCCGACCACAGATTACGAATGTTCCTGCGGTAAATACCGCTGGGTAAAGTTCAAAGGCATTAAGTGCGACCGCTGCGGTGTAGAAATTACGGAATCCAAAGTCCGCCGCGAACGCATGGGTCATATAGAACTGGCCGTACCGGTGGCGCACGTGTGGTTCTTGCGCAAAAATCCGTCTCGTATCGGTATCATGCTTGATATGCGCACGAGCGATTTGGAACGCGTGGTTTATTATGCTTCCTACGTAATCATTGAAGATTGTGTGGACAGCGTAACCGGCCTCGTTGACTTTAAGAAAGGCACGTTACTCTCTGACGTACAAGTGCGCGAAGCCCGCAAAAATCACGGTTCCCGCCTCACAGTA
>JAGCXL010000012.1 GCA_017961295.1 Elusimicrobiaceae bacterium | reverse complement strand
CTTTGCAACTGGTAAAAGAACTGGTAAAGAAGGAAAATATGGAGCAACCGGCGCAAGTAACACCTAAATTACAATTAACGGAAGAACAATTACAGGCCCAAATTTTACTCAAACTGCAAACCGGGCCGCACACTGCCCCTCAAACGTCCACCCCAGGTACACGATATATATATGGGCTTATCCTATTTGTATTTTTGGGTAGCATGTTACTACTTACTTGGTACGCCTTACACAATTGGGTAGCAAAATAGGTCCAAATAACCCTTGCATCTAGGTCCAAAGACCCTACTTTTTTTGCTCTATTTGTTTCATACTATAAGTATGAAGAAAATTATTTTATGTATCAGTATCGTTTTATGTTTATCGGGCCTAGCCTACGCTCAAAAGCAACCTGCTCCGGATACACTGGGTGCTTGGTTGGATAGGTTGTTTGCCGAGCAAGAGACACAACGCCTAAAATCCTATTACACAGACCGCGCAACTGCCGATTTGTGCGAGAAATGGAACTCGTGCGCCAAGTGGGCTTTTGAGCAATATTCCCAAGACCAAACCTTCAAGGTAGTCAAAGCGCAAATGAAAACTATGCGCCAGGTAAAACGCCACGGTGTTACTAAAGAAACCCACCTGTTTATAGAGGCCTCTTACGCACACCGCACGGTACGTTTGGAATTTATTACTCCCAAAGCATCTGGGCGCACAAGGCCTTACAATTACATTGCCAAATTCCCCACTAAATAATCCCCTAAACGGGGGTTATTTTTATGCCGCACAATATGCTAGAATAAGTTTATGATAGCGTATTTAACCGGCACCGTTCTAGAAGCACGAGAAGAAAGCGTTGTCCTTGTTTGTGGTGGAGTAGGGTATGAAATCAATTTACCCGCTTCTTCTGCCGCCGAACTTACGCAAGGCACACAGGCTTCGTTTTACGTCGCTGAGTCTATTTCTCCGTATGACGGTACGGTACTTTATGGTTTTGCCCATAAAGAAGATAAAGAACTGTGGTCCCTATTTAAAACCGCTATTCCCAATACCGGGCCTAAAAAAGCTCTGGAATATTTAAATAAAGCGCTGCGGTCCGTAGCGGATTTTCACCACGCCATCGTAGCGCGTGACCCTAAAATCTTAACCAGTATCTTCGGCTTTACCGCTAAAACGGCAGAAAAGCTAATTACTTCGCTTAAAGATAAAATGGACAGTGTATCTATCCAAGGTGAAACAAAAATTAAAGTGGCCAACGAAGTACCGTATATGTCGGGCGTATTAGAGGCCCTTACGGCCTTGGGATATTCAGCCAGTGAATCGCGCCGTGCGCTTGAAAAATTGCACACACGAGGCGTTAAGTCGACTGAAAAATTGGAAAATGTTGTAAAAGAGGCCTTGCGGGTGTTAACCAAATGAGCAACCAAAATGAAATTTTAGATGTTACCCAACTTCCCGATGAATCAGCCGGGTTGGAAGCCGCTTTGCGCCCCACTACCCTAGACGAATTTGTTGGGCAAGAAAAACTTAAAGAAAATTTACGTATTTTCATTAAGGCCGCCAAATCACGCAAAGAAGCGCTGGACCATTGTTTATTTTATGCCCCCCCCGGGCTGGGGAAAACCACTTTGGCCAATATTTTAGCCAAGGAATTAGGCGTAAACATCAAGGTAACCTCCGGGCCCGTACTGGCGCGTCCCGGCGATTTGGCTGCTATGCTTACCACCGAACTGGCCGAAGGGGATATTTTATTTATTGATGAAATCCACCGCCTTAACCCGGCTGTGGAAGAAGCACTTTACCCGGCCATGGAAGATTTTACTTTCTTTATTAACACCGGAAAAGGGGCCGGCTCCACCACCTTAAAATTAGCCGTACCCCACTTTACTTTGGTGGGGGCCACCACACGCTCCGGTTTACTAACCGGGCCGCTACGCGACCGCTTTGGCATTGTATTTAATTTGGGCTTTTATGAAGTGCCCGAAATTACCGATATTCTGGCTCGCTCAGCGCGCCTCTTAAACATTGAGGCGGACCGCGAAGGTTTAACAGAACTGGCCAAACGCTCCCGCGGAACTCCACGTATTGCCAATCGGCTTTTGCGCCGCGCACGAGATTTTGCACAAGTCAAAGGCCAAGGCATTATTACTTACGAGATTGCCACAACGGCCATGGACTCTTTAGACATTGATAACGAAGGGTTAGATAGCGTAGATAAACGCATTTTAGAGGCACTGATTGATCGCTTTTCCGGCGGCCCGGTAGGCGTGGAAAACTTGGCAATTGCCGTAAGCGAATCGGTAGATACGCTCACGGACGTGATTGAGCCCTTCCTCATCAAAGCGGGCTTTATTGCCCGTACCCCGCGCGGACGCGTGGCTACGCGCAAAGCGTACGAACATATGGGCCGTCAGGTTGCCCAAGAATTGTTGTTTTAATATGAAACTTCCCTCTTTGCTTTGCGTAGGCCTAGCCCTTTTAGTAAGCGCCTGTGCAGTTCCCTCGGCACGCACTAACACACACGGGGAAAAGTTACCCACCGTAACCGCCAAATTACCGCCCGAACCTACCCATCTGGGGCGTCCGTCCGTACTGGAAGAAGACGAAGAAACCGCTAAAACAAACACCTCCACCTCCAAAACCAAAAGGCAGGACCGTACCGTGCGTGTACTGATTGTAGAAAATAGCAAGTCCACTTACATCAAACATTCCGGACGCGTGAATATATACACGCAAGATTTATCCAAAAAATACAAAATTTCCCGCAGCGGTTCCCTATCGGTAAAAACGTACAAAAACTCCCAGGTTCAGGTAGGGACATTGACCTCGGGTCAACCCGTTATTATCGTTCCGGTGGACGGAACGACCTTAGAAATTGACAAAATAGTTTATACAGGAACCTTATACGTTTTACCCAGCAAAACTTCGTTTAGTATTATAGAATACACACCGTTAGAAAGTTACTTATATGGGGTTCTTCCGTACGAAATGCACCCTACCTGGGCCTTAGAGGCTCTCAAAGCACAAGCCGTAGCGGCACGCACTTATACGCTAAAATCCATTGAAAAAAAGGCTGACGAACCCTTTGATTTATACGCCGATGTACGCAGCCAAATGTATAAGGGAAGTGCAACTGTACAGGATGCTATCAAAAAAGCAGTAGATCAAACCCGCGGGCAAGTACTAGCATACAAGGGAGAGCTATTTTATACCTACTATCATGGTAATTGCGGCGGCGGCACCGATCATGTAAGCATTTGGAACCAACAAGCCCCCCATATTAAACCGCTAGCCGGAAATACATGCAAGTTTGACACCCACTCCAAAAGCTATACTTTCAAACAAGATATTGCCAAATCTACGGTAGAAAGATTTACCAAAAACCAAGGGCTTAAAGGGAACCTTAAAAGTATTAAAATTGCTAAAAAAACCGGTACCGGCCGGGCCAGTTATTTAACGCTCAAAACTTCCGGCGGCAGTAAAACCGTTCTTTGTTCCTCGTTTCGGGCCGCTACCGGAGTACGCAGCTGCAAACTAACCAAAATTACCACAGGTAATTCAAAAGTTCATTTTGAAGGGCACGGATATGGCCATGGAATCGGTATGTGCCAAGATGGTGCCCATGGGATGGCTAAACAAAATTATACGTATAAGCAAATTTTAAAACATTATTATCCGGGTAGTACGCTCTCTCAATTTAGGTAACTTATGGCTTTTGAACGTTTCAAAAAACTTAATTTAGACCCCTTAATTGCCAAACAACCCGCCACCCCGCGCGATTCCTCGCGCCAGATGGTCTTACACCGGAACACGCACACCATTGAACACCGCATCTTCCGCGATATTCACGAATATTTTAACCCCGGTGACGCGCTGGTCATCAACAATACAAAAGTGTTTCCCGCCAAGCTCTTTGCCCATAAACCGACTGGTGGCAAAGTGGAAATTTTACTGGTGCGCCCTATGCAAAAACCAAACATCTGGGCCGTTTTAACGCACGATTATAAAGAAGGCCTCACACTGGATTTTGGCGGGGGCTTACTCGGCAAAATGATAGGCACCACGCAAGACAAAGAATTTTTGGTGGAATTTAACCAAGAAGATATTTTGCCTTTCTGTCATGATCACGGCCTCATGCCACTACCACAATATATTGAAAAAGCACGCAAACACAGCGGCCTTTCCGCCAGTATTGAAACCGACAAAGAACGCTACCAAACCGTCTACGCCAAATACGAGGGCTCTATTGCCGCCCCTACGGCCGGATTTCACTTTACGCCGGAACTGTTACAAAAATTAAAGGATAAAGGCGTAAAAATCTGTTACATTACGTTGCACGTGGGTTGGGGCACCTTTAAACCTTTGCGTGGGGAACCGACGGAACACAAAATGCTGGCTGAACTGGGCGAAGTCAGTGAGCAAACCGCCCAAACATTAAATGCGGTGCGCCAAGCGGGTAAGCGGGTGTTTTCCTGCGGCACTACTTCTACCCGCACGTTGGAAAGTTTCACAGACGAAAACCATATCACACACGCAGGAAAAAAATGGACAGATTTGTTTATTTATCCGGGTTATAAATTCAAGGCAATTGATTGTTTGATTACCAATTTTCACTTCCCGGACTCTACGCCCTTGTGCATGACCTCTGCCTTTGCCGGGGAAGATTTTATTTACCAGGCCTACTTGCAAGCGGTGGAAAAGAAATATCGTTTTTATTCCTTTGGCGATAGCATGATGATACTGTAGGTTAGTTTAGCGGGTAGTCCATATATCCCCCAGGCTGTTCTTCCCCTTCGCCTATGGCCATAGAACGGCATACTTCGCCTGCTAATTTCGTTTTAGAACGGTTACGGCAATACCGTTTACCGGTAGCCGGATAAATAATAATGGCGTAGTCATAATCGGTACAAAAGATGGAGGACGTCGTAACAGCCGCTGACCCCACCAAAGCACACCGTATCCCTGCGGCATCCCCGTTGTAAATAATACCCACATGTTCACCAGTGCTTATAGTAGTTTTTCCATACGTAGCCCCCGCTTCCTCAACCCCTAAATCCAATTTCCGTAAATCACTTGGATAAAACTCATTTGCCAAATAATATACTTGGGACGCTTTATAAATAGCATCCGCCCGTACCACAAGTTGCATCACGCGCGATTTTGCCACAGCTTTTCGATATTGCGAAACCGCCACCGCCGCCAAAACACCAATAATTAATATCACCACTAATAATTCAACTAACGTAAATGCACGACTGTTTCCCATTTTTTATCATTCCTCCATGCCTTAAAATAAATCCTACGGCCTATTAGGGCCTGTAACGGGCAGCCAAAATCTAACAGCCTGCCTCAGATTTCAAGGGTAGCAAAAAAAAAAAACAAGTCAAGCATTTGTATGGATCTTTCAAACCGATTCTCTCCCAATATCTCTCTTTTTATTCCCGCAAATAGAGAGATATTTTCTATAATATAAATATGGCAAAAGCAGAAGATATCCTCGTAGCTAAATCTGCCGGGTTCTGCCCGGGAGTCAAGCACGCAATTGAACAAGTATTTGCTTTGGAAGCTGCCCGTAAAAAACCTATTTATACGTTGGGGCCGCTGATTCACAATAAGCAAGTAACGTCCATGTTGGAAAGGAAGGATATCCGCGCCATCCATACACCCGAAGAAGCTACGAATAAACAAGGCGTGTTAGTTATACGCGCTCATGGTATCACACCGGATCTGCAACGGCAATTGGAAGCGTGTGAAATGAGCGTGGTGGATGCCACGTGTCCCCTTGTAAAACATGCCCAAAATATCATTGCCAAATATGCCGTACAAGACTATCACACCGTTATCATTGGGGACGCAGAACACGCTGAAGTAATTGGGCTGATGGGTTACGCTCAAAACCGCTGCCATGTAGTTTCTTCCTTGGAAGAAGCCAAAGCACTTCCGCATTTTGAAAAAGTAAACGTAGTCAGCCAAACCACCCAACAAGAAAGCGTATTTTACGAACTGTCCGAAGAAATCAAAAAACACGCGGATATTTGCCAAATTTCCAACACCATTTGTCAGCCTACCAAAGACCGCCAAAAAGAAACCATGGAACAAGCCCAAAATGCAGATTTGGTAATTGTAGTAGGCGGCAAACATAGTGCCAATACGACCCGTTTAGCCGCACTTTGCCGGGGTTTATGTAAACACGTACAGCACGTAGAAACGGAAGATGAACTAAACGAAAAAGAAGTAGTAGAGGCAAAAAAAATTTTTATTACAGCAGGGGCTTCCACCCCCAGTTGGGTAATTGACAGTGTGGCCTTCCGCGTGAAAACCTTGCGGGACCGCGCCACCCGTAAAGTGGTATATCGGTATAAACCAGGAGAAAAAAAATGACCATTAAACGTATTGGAATTTTAACTGCCGGCGGTGATTGCCCCGGTTTAAATGCAGTCGTGCGCGCCGTAGCTAAAAATGCGCTTGGCCAAGGAATTGAGGTTTTTGGTGTGCGCAACGGTTTTGACGGCTTGGTGCGTAATGATATTTTTAAACTCACCAATGAAACTGTCTCGGGTATTTTAACTCTGGGTGGCACCGTTTTGGGTACCAGCAATATCGCTAACCCTTTTAAATACACACTGGCTCCCTTCGGCACACCGGAAAAACCGCGTGATGTTTCTACAGTGGCTTTGCATAATTTCAAAGAGCGCGAACTGGATGCTCTAATTACCATTGGCGGAGACGGAACCTTGCATATGTCCCAGCAATTTGTGGAACTGGGTATGCCCATTGTAGCCGTACCCAAAACCATTGATAACGATTTGGACGCTACTGACCAAACTTTCGGGTTTGATTCGGCTTTACATATTGCCACCGAAGCTATTGACCGCTTGCACACCACCGCTCAATCTCACCACCGCGTGATGATTGTGGAAACCATGGGCCGCTATGCGGGGTGGATTGCTTTACGCTCCGCTTTAGCAGGTGGCGGAGACATTGTATTAATCCCCGAAATTCCGTATAATGACGACGTAATTGTTAATTACATCTTAAACCGTAAGCGCCGGGGTAAAAATTTTAGTATTGTAGTTGCTGCCGAAGGGGCCAAGAACGAAAAAGGCGAATTGGCTGTAGCCCGTACCGTAGCCGGAAGTACCGATGCTATCCGTTTGGGTGGCATTGCCTACAAATTAAGTGATATGATTGAAAAACACACCGGCATTGAGTCGCGCGCGTGTGTACTGGGGCACACCCAACGCGGCGGTACACCCACTGCTTTTGACCGTTGGCTTTCTACCTTATACGGAGCCAAGGCTCTGGATATGGTTGTGGAAGGAAAATTTGGCTCTATGGCTTCGTTTAAGAATTTCGGTATGACAGAAGTAAAAATAGCGGACGCAATTGCTCATTTAAAACGTGTGGATCCGCACGGAGCCGAAGTAAAAGCAGCCCTGGAAGTAGGCATGAGCTTCGGATCAGCTGACATTGGCTAATCGCCCGGGAGGAATTTTATGCAAGATAACCAAGACATTATTTACGGCATCCACCCAGTCATGGAAGCGCTCAAAAGTAAAAAGCGCAACGTGACCCAGCTTTATGTATCTGATAGTAAAGCCGGGCACCGCACTGTAGAAGAAATTATCCGTTTAGCCAAACGTACCAACGTACGCATTGACCGTATTGAAAATAAAGTCTTGGATCGTTTAACCGGCAACGCCAATCATCAAGGCATACTGGCTAAAGTACAACCTGTTAAACTTCTAAAACTATCCACTGCCATTTATGAGGCCGACGGCAAAAAAAACGAACTTTGGTTAGCCGTAGATGAAATGACAGACCCTCAAAACTTGGGCGCCATTATCCGTAGCGCCGCCTGTTTGGGATTTTCCACAATTATTTTGCCTAACCGCCGCACCGTTGGGATTACACCGGCTGTCTATAAAGTAGCCTGCGGGGCTATTGAAAATATTAATTTAGTGGAAGTTGCCAACCTTTCAGCCGCCATTACAGACCTTAAGGAAGAGGGATTTTGGATTTACGGAGCCGATATGGCCGGTAAACCAATTCATAAAGTACAATATAATTCCCCCGCCGTATTGGTAATTGGTTCGGAAGGATTTGGTATCCGTGAAAAAACGGCCGAGAATTGTGATGAAATTGTTTCTATCCCGCAAAAACAATTAGGAAACGTAGATAGTTTAAACGCTTCCGCCGCGGCTAGCATTATCATGTATGATATGATGAGTAAAATTAAATTAAAATAACTTCGCTCTGTGTGTAAAAAATCCCCGCTTTTAATTGCGGGGATTTTTTGTACTTAACAAAAACCTAAACTTATTTTGATAAGTTCTTCCAAGCTTCTTTTTCTGCTTTTAAAGCTTCTTTGGCTTCTTTAGCAGCTTGTTTAGCTTCGGCTTTTCTGGCTTTGGCAGCTTCTTTTTGAGCTTTTTCTTGGGCCTTGGCTTGCGCTTTAGCATCGGTTTTTGCTTGCTTGACTAAGGCTTTGGCCTCCTCGGCATTAGTTTTCATAGCTTCTTTTTGCGCCGCGGTTTGATTTTTTAAATTGCCCTCGGTCTTTTTAGCTAATGCTTTCGCATCGGCCTCATTGGCTTTTAGTGCCGCTTTTTTGGCAGCTGCCTGTTTTTTAAGCTCTTCTTTTTGAGCTTTGGCTTGCGCTTTGGCATCGGCTTCATTAGCTTTTAGTGCTTCTTTTTTAGCAGCCGCTTGTTTTTTAAGTTCCGCTTCTTGAGCTTTAACTTGCGCTTTAGCATCGGCTTCATTAGCTTTTAGTGCTTCTTTTTTAGCAGCCGCTTGTTTTTTAAGCTCTTCTTTTTGAGCTTTGGCTTGCGCTTTTACATCGGCATCTGCTTGGGATTTAGCTTGGTTAGCTAATTCCGCATGTTTGTTTTGCAAGTTCTTCTTAAACGCATTTACTTTTGACAACGTGCAATTATTGATACAGGTCACGTCCGTATCTGCACAACCACAGTTGTCAGCAGCATTGGCACCGGTCGGCCAAGACAAAGTCATGGCTATAGCAAAAACAGCTAATAATACTTTTTTCATGTTTTCTCCTTGTAAATTAAAACAACCTTCTTGTATATTGTACTAAAAAAACAGAGTTGGGCTCAATGCACTTATTTTGCTAAAATGTAAGTATGCAAACTGTATTACCGCAAGTTCCGTTGTGGATGAATATTTTACTGGGGATTATCGCCCTACATCTGCTTATAATGCCGCTTGTTTCGCGTTGGGCGGAAAGCCATTTGGAACTTTTTTTGTTAGCCATCGGCGCGGCAGCCGTAACGGTGAGTGGCGGTTGGAATGGAGCGTTGGTACACAAAACATTGGCAACCCCTGTATACGTATCGTTTATCGTTGTGGTAGTCAGCGTTATTTTTAATAATTATTCCCGTTATATTTTCCGCATTTTGTTTGCCTTTTTCCGCACGTTGGAGCCTCGTTACAGTTTCGCTCTACTCGTTTTGATACTGGGGTTAATTTCATCGTTGGTAAGTGTAACGGTAGCGGCTCTAATCTTGGCCGAAGTGTTACAAGTCGTCAACCTAGAGCACAACACAACCGTAAAAATCACCGTTTTTGCCTGTTATGCTATTGGGCTGGGGGCGGTGCTTACCCCGCTGGCCGAGCCCATGGGGCTCGTTATCAACAATGCGCTGTCCGGTCCGCCGCATCATGCCGATTTTTTCTTTTTATTGCGTCATTTTTTCGGTTGGATTTCTCCGGCCATTTGCGGGCTTGCCGTAGCGGCGGTTATTGCGCCCGCCATGCCGGAACAACTATGCAAATGCATATCCGAGAAGACAAAGAAAACTACTCCTCTATTTTGCGCCGCACGTTACACATTTATATGTTTGTGGCGGCACTCACCCTCATTAGTACGGGATTGCGTCCGCTCGCCCAAAGCACCATCACCCATTTAGGCGGTAAAGTATTATTTTTAGCCAATGCCGTTTCGGTTATCATCGATAATGCTACCTTAGCTGCCATTGAAATTGTACCTACGATTTCTTCTACAGACCTCGTTTATATGGTCATCGGGCTAGCTGCTTTTGGCAGTATGCTTTTGCAAGGGAATTTACCCAACATTGTGGCAGCTGAAAAATTAGGAATCAAAAGCCGGGAATGGGCTAGCGTAGCCGTCCCTACCGGGTTTGTGCTCATGAGTGTTTATTTTGTTTTACTTTTTATTTTTTTATGAGGAGGGAAAATGCTTCATTCTACACAGGGATCTATTTATAGAACCGTTTTGGCTATTTTCATCGCTTTTGCGTTTTGTTTTGCGCTGAGTTGGCCGCAATATGCCAAATATCGTAACGGCAAACACTTAAATCAAGCCGCGGAATTCGGCCGCGCATTGGCCTTTGCCGAAGGGACTTATAAGCAACAACATGGTCAATATACCCCATTATTTGGGCAACTTGATGTTCCCCTTCCCTGTCCCATGGTCAATAACGGGCAAGGCCCTCATTTGGATTGCCATGATTATATCTATCAATTACAAGAAAACGGAATCATTCGAGTCTCTCATAAACAACTACCTGTATGGCTGGAAGTAAATATCGAAGCCGGAGACGTTACCTGTCAGCATCCGCAAAATGACTGGGCCGGGCAAGATTTATGTGCCCGAATGCAATAAAAAACAAGCCTAATTTGTTACAATAAAGTGACCGTATTGAAAAAGGAGAAATTATGAAAAAACTACTTATTGCCTTACTGGCCCTGCCACTTGTGTTTGCCTGTTCGCCCAAGGTAAAACGCATAGAAACCAATTTGGTTAAAGATGTGAGCGGCGGCTGGAATGATACCGATGCCCAAATGGTTGCCCAAGAAATGATTACCGACTGTTTAAACAGCGGTTGGTACACTAAATTCTTAACCCGCAAAGGCAAAGAACCGGTGGTCATTGTGGGAACGGTTACCAACAAAACCATGGAACACATCAATACACAAGTATTTGTGGAAGAAATGCAACGCGCGCTCATTAATTCGGGCAAAGTGGAATTTGTAGCCTCAAAAGAAGAACGCGGTGAAGTACGCAACGAACGCTTGGAACAAGACGAATTTGCCAGCGAAGCCACCCGTAAGGCCTTTGGGCAAGAAGTCGGTGCTGATTTTATGCTTAGCGGTGTTTTGCAAAGCGTGGCAGACCAAGCCGGCAGCAAAGCCGTCGTCTTCTATCAAGCCAACTTAAAGCTCATCAACATTGAAACAAATCAAATTGTGTGGAACGGTCAAAAACAAATTAAAAAATACGTAAAACGCAGCAAAGTTTCGTTCTAATTATGAGAAAGAAGGCGCTTTTAGCAATAGGTGCGGTTGTTTTATGCTCCGCCTGCGGGGCGCCTTCTTTGCGTTATAAATATGAAGTAAACAAACTGGCCTCGCAAGGTAATTTTGAGCAAGCCGCAAATTACATCAATGCCAAAGCCAAAAACAACTATGGCAAGCGGGACGTACTGCTCTACGAATTAGACCTTGGAGCTTTACTGCACGATGCCCAGGCCTTTGCGCAAAGTGATATTTTATTCTCTAGCGCGCAGCAGCACATTACCGATTCTTATACTAAAAGTGCTTCTGCCACAGCCGCACGATTCGTCATTAACGATTTAACCACCCCTTATTACGCCGCTAATTATGAAACGGCACTCACCTTCTTCTACCGCGCTATGAATTTTTTACAACAAAATGACACCATGTCTGCCGGGGTAGAAGCCCGCAAAGCCGTTTTCTTTTTAGATCACCTGCGCGCAGATAAAAAAAGCGGCTACAATGACGACCCTTTTGTGCAGTATATGGCAAGTCTTATTTTTGAATCCACTGGGGAACTATCCGATGCGCGTATTGCCCGCACCAACGCTCTAAACGCTTATGCAAAACGCGGGTGGACCAAACCGAATTTTACCGTTCCACCCAATTGGCAAGATTATGGGGAAGTGATTATCCTTCACTACGCGGGTAAAATTCCTCTTAAAAAAAGCCAAACGATACAATTAGCCTGGCACCGAGCACTCATCCTGGCGGATAGCCCGGTAGAAGGAGCAAGCCCCATTTCACCGGAAGTGGAAAATGCCATTAGGGCCGGACTGACCGGATCCGCCGTAACTGTCGCTTACCCGGTCCTGGAACACCAACCCTATTATGTAACGGGTTCAAGTGTGGTAGCCGGCGGTCAACGTTTTGCTATGCAAAAAATGGCTGATATAACCGAATTGGTCGAGCAAGATTTAAAAGAAAAGTTACCCGGCATTTGGTTTCGTTTGGCCACGCGGGCCGTACTTAAACGGGTGGCTGCTGTACAGGCACGCCACGCAGTTGACGGAACCGGCCACGATAGTAGAAGCTATGGCTCTTCGGGTTGGCTGGCGGAAATGGCCGTTAGTTTGCTGGGGGCCGCTACCGAAAAAGCCGATACACGCCAATGGTTTACGCTGCCTGCACAAATTTATATGACGCGTGCTTTTGTGGCTCCCGGCACGCAAAATGTTCAATTGCTTCTTACAGACAGCAATGGTAGTATTGTAAAGCAACACACTTTTGAAAATGTAACGGTACCCAAAGGTGGGCGTGTGTTTCTGCACCACCGTACCGCATATTGAGAGGTAAATTATGAAAAAACTCATCCTGGCCGTATTGCCCTTTGCGCTAGTGGCTTGCGGCGGACTGAACAAAAATACGGTCAGTTATCAGATGTCTAAATATGATACTAGCCGATATTACGTAGTGGCAGGGGAAGCCAACACCAAACAAGAGGCCGCTGCCAATGCCGCTGAACAGATGCAACAAGCACTTTTGCAACACACACCTACAGCCGGGCAAGATATTATTGAAGACCTAATGGCTAATGCCAAGGTAGAAAAAGTATGGAAAGACAAGCAAACCCAACAAAAGCATTATTTTGCTTTGTCCGTGCTTCCGCGTGAAAAAGCCAACGCCGTTCTGGTGCCGTTTTTAAATCAAGCCGATGCACAGTTAGCCGGTTTAGCCAGCCAATTTGCCACTCCGGCAGATCCTCTGTGGGACTTAAAAGTGGCCTACAAGATGCAACCTATTGTGGAACGTCGTTTAGCTTTAAACGACACCTACCAGTTTTTACAGGCAGACCGTTCCAGTTACATGCCGGACACGTTTGCCCCTTACAAAACTATCTTTAAAGAAAAAATGGCCGCTGTTCTTGTCGGCGTTGACGTAGAAGGCGCGGAGAGCCGGGTATTAGTAACTTACGTAATAGATGCCCTTAATAAAATGGGTTTAGGAGTTGTGGACGAAACAGACCCGGACCAAGTGCTTTCTGTAAAAATTGAAACGGAAGTAGATAATTATTCCTCTAAAAAAGTGGACGGACTCATTTGGTGTTCCAGCGGAGCCACGATTAGTTTAGTGGACACCCAACGCGGGGTTACTTTCTCCCGCTTTAACGTGCACGAACGCGCCGGTACCAGCCGTATAGAAGATTCCCTGCGCCGTAGCATGCAAGCGGTAGGAGAACAAGCCGCCACCCAAATTTCTACACGATTAGAAAATTATTTAAAAACAAAATAGGAGATTACTATGAAAAAATTCGCAATATTCACTTTATTTTTCGCCCCTTTGTGGGTCATGGCACAAACAGCTGCCCCCTCCACTAATGATCCGGCGGAACGTAACAAAATGCTTTATTCCTTAGGGTTTTTGTTAGGGGATAATCTTAAAAAACAACTTATTTTAGATAATGAAAACGATTACAAAGCCGTTTCTCAGGGAATGCGTGACAGTTTACTGAATAAAGCCTCTCAAACTGACGTGGAAAAATATAAACCGCAAATTATCCAAAAATATCAAGACGACGCCCGCCGCATTTCCGAAAAGCGCGAAGCCGCCCAGCAAGAATATTTGGAAAACTTTAAAAAAGAAAAAGGCGTAAAAGTGCTGGACAACGGCTCCCTGATCAAATTATCTAAAGCGGGCAAGGGTAAAAATCCCAAAGCCGATGATTCCGTTACCGTACATTATACGGGTACCCTCATTGACGGTACCAAATTTGATAGTTCGCGGGACCGCGGACAAGCCTTTACCACGCGTTTAACGGACGTTGTACCCTGTTGGACCAAGGCATTACAACAAATGAAACCCGGTTCCCAGGCCAAAGTAGTATGCCCGGCCGATACCGCCTACGGCAATCGTCCGGTAGGCCCTATTCCGGCTAATTCAGTTTTGGTATTTGATATTGAAGTTATAGACGTTAAATAAACATGTCTAAAACCAGTTATGCTTTAATTGCAGTGATGGTGGCCGCACTCTTGTACATGGGTGCGGCCCGGCTGCATGAAAAATGGAAGCAATACAAAGAGGCACAAGATGCAGCCGCACTTGCAACGGCGGAACCTTTTTCTTTTCAGCATAAACCGCTCTCTTTGGCAGCTCCTCAAGCAACTCCTATGCAAGACCCGGTCCGATACCAACCGCAATACCCACAAATTTACCTGGAAGATACACTCCCGGACACTTCTACCCAACAACAGCAGGCCCAATCTACCTTATTCTCCATTACGCAAGATTTTGATGCCGATTTAAAATCTTTCAATCAGGATTTACAAACCGCGACCCAAGGGCAAGTACAAAACTTGGCTGATTTAAGTTCCCAAAATTTGGCACAACTGGTGCAAGAAAATCCACAAATCGTAAAAGTGGTTCAAAAACACTTAAATAATAAAGAATTTGCCGCTAAAATTAATGAAATTTTTTCCAATCCTCAATTTCAACAAAGTGTGCAACAACTTCAACAAACTCCTGCCGATTTACCAACTCCCCCCGCTCCGCAAGCCCCGATTTTACCGATCAGCCGCCTGGCAGGCTCCAACTAAAGGGCCTAGGCGCATATGGGCCAAAGGACCCCTGTCAAACTGCCCAAAATTTTGTAAGCTATAAGCACAAGGAGATATTATGATTAAAATTTTACTCAAAGCCTTAATCTTAGTGTGCATTATTTTGAGCATTTACTTTATTGTAAACCCCTCTGCTTGTTCCAACTTAATGAGTGGGAAAGTGGTAAACTCCAGAGAAGAGTTGCCAACCTTTGTACCAAAAGAACAAAACCACAGCGAATTGCTTACCCCCAAAGGAGATCAACCCTTACGCCAAGAACAGCAACCCGCTGAAGATCGGGCAACCGAACAACCTGAAAATACCGAAGGAGTTGGCGCTAATGTTCAAACAGAAGCGGCCGAACAACAACCCGAACAAACGGCAACTCCTGTTACGGATACCAATTCTCTGCAAACCCCTGCCCCGGCTGAACAGAAACCGGGCTATAGTGTAGCGGAAATGGACTATGCCATTGCCAACCGCTATGTAGAGTTGGAAAACGAATACATTAAACAGAAAAAAGATATGAAAAAAGCTGCTCAGGAAATTTCTTATATCGTTATGGATGATTTTGAAATGACACCTTCGGAGTGGGAAGCTTTCTTACAACGCGCTACTGTGGACAACTTATTTGAAAAAGTCCGCGCAGAGCAAGCTGCTAAAAAATAATATCTTGCCAATATTCAAAACCCCCTAGCAAAATGCTAGGGGGTTTTTATGGATCCAAAAGATACTACTATAATGTTTTTTCATATACGCGGTAGCGCTTGTATGGGTGGCAACCGCATTCTTCTATCCCGCGTAGCATCCCCACGTTATCTTCAAGCACCCAAGAAAGCTCGGCCCAATCCCACACAGCTACTCCGTGCGTAATAATGTGTTTAATTAAAATAAGGTCAATTCCGCGTTTTCTAAACTCGGGCAAAACACCTAACATAATAAGACGTGCATCTTTAATTTTTTTCCAGGTCCATAAGGCCTTAAGCACACGCCAGGGGTTATGCAAACTGCCACGTAAAATTTTAAGCACGTGGTTCATATTGGGAATACAAATATAAAAGCCGGCCGGCACTCCGTTTTCCTCTAGTACGCACGTCCCTTCTAAACGCACAATAGGTTTTAATTCGCCTACAATATCCTGCATTTCTTGTTTATCCAGCGGTACAAAACCCCAATTTTCACTCCAAGCTTTGTTATAAATTTCCCGTATGATTTCGGCTTCTTTCTCTAAATTTTTAAGATCCAGGCGACGCAAAGTGATGCCGCCTTTTTTCTCACATCGTTCACATATTTTTAGAAAACGGGGAGAAAATTGGTCATCTCTACTGCGCTTAAAAGCCAATAAATCTTTGGCTTTGGTAAAACCTGCTTTTCCCAGTAAATCGGCATAATAGGGATAGTTATAGGGCATCATAATAGCGGGAATAGAATCAAACCCTTCCACCAATAGCCCGTAAGTATGGTTACTGGAAGGATTAGCCGGGCCACGCACCGTAGTTACCCCTTGTGCGCGTAAATAGGTTTCCCCCGCTTTAAATAAAGCCGCTGCTACAGTAGCATCATTTACACAATCAAAAAAACCAAAAAAGCCCAAGTTAGTATGGTGATACTCGTTGTACTTACGGTTTACAAGCGCACAAAGGCGCCCGACGGGTTTACCACCCTCATAAGCCATAAACAATTTGCGCGTACTATGCCGCCAAAAGGGGTTATCTTCCCGCAGCAATTTGCGGGTTTCTGCTTTGAGTTCCCCCACCCAGTACGGGTCATTTTTGTAGAGTTCAAACGGAAAGTCAATAAAAGCATTGAGGTCTTTTGACGTAATTTCTTTAATTTCCACCATAATCCCTCCTTGCCAAAAACCCCGCTAAAGCGCGGGGCTTATAAACTATTTAATGAGCCCAATGGCACGGCCTGCAGTAGCAAAACTATCAATAATCTTCTGCACATGTGCCTCAGTATGTGTTGCCATTAACGTCAAGCGGATCAGTGCACGGCCGGGCGGAACAGCCGGACTAACTACCGGATTAGCAAAAATACCCATTTCATGTAAAGCGCGCCACATTTTAAAGCAGTTTTCGTTGCTTCCCACGTGTACCGGCAAAATAGGAGTTGTACTGGTACCCAAATCATATCCTAAATCTTCCAACCCTTTTTTGAGTAAAGCCGTCAAGCGGAACAAATTGTCGCGGCGGGAAGTATCCTTAGAAATCAAATCCACCGCTTTGGAAATGGAGGCAATGCAAGCCGGCGGCATAGAGGCCGAGAAAATTTGACTGCGCGCATTGTGGCGCATATAGTGGATAATCGCTTCGTCCCCTACCACAAAGCCCCCTACGGTGGCAAACGTCTTTGAGCAAGTACCCACAATTAGGTCCACTTCTCCATTTTCCAGTCCAAAGTATTCGCACGTACCGCGCCCAGTCTTACCGATAATCCCCGTAGCATGGGCATCGTCTACCATAATGCGGGCCCCGTATTTCTTGCCGATTTTTACAATTTCCGGTAACGGACAAATATCCCCTTCCATGCTAAACACACCGTCCACGATGATGAGTTTGCCGGCCTCGGCGGGAAGTTTAGAAATAACACGTTCCAAATCGGCGGGGTCATTGTGTTTAAAACGAGCCATTTCGCCGTCTGATAAGCGAACGCCGTCTAAAATACTGGCATGGTCTAATTTATCCACAATAGCATAGTCCCCTTTTTTAATGAGGGAAGACACAACCCCTAAATTCATTTGATATCCGGTAGCAAAAATCAGCCCGGCTTGTTTGCCTTTAAATTTGGCAATTTTCTTTTCCAATTCGTCGGCAAGTTTGGTGTTCCCGTTGAGTAAACGGCTGCCCGCTACCCCGGTACCATATTTTTGCACAGCCTCTAAAGCGGCTTTTTTCATTTCCGGGTCGTTTGCCAGACCGAGATAGTTGTTGGAACCGGCCATGATGTAGGTTTTTCCGTCCAACACTACTTCGGGCCCTTGGGCCGACTCAATCGGTTGGAAATAGCCATAAATACCCATACGCATGGCTATTTTGGCATCTTTATAGTTGTAACACTTCTCAAAAATATCAGACATATTTTCCTCGTGGACTAAATTACTTCTTGCTGCTTACTTTTTTAATAATCCCGGTGGTACTACGCCCCTTTAACAAAGCAAAACGCACTACTTTACCGGCAAATTCCCGCCCGACAATTTCACTGGGTTTATAATCACCACCCTTAACTAGCACATCGGGCCGAACGGTCTTGATTAAATGATACGGAGTATCTTCATTAAAAACACACACGTACGATACACTTTCCAGTGCGGCTAACACCAAGGCACGGTCCGCTTGTTTGTTTACAGGGCGCGTAGGCCCCTTCAAACGGCGTACGGAATCGTCACTATTAAGACCTACTACCAAAATATCGCCTTTGGCGCGGGAAAATTCCAACACACTCACGTGCCCGGCATGTAAAATATCAAAACAACCGTTGGTAAATACAATCTTTTGGCCTGCCTTACGCGCGGCAGTCAACTTTGTTTTTAAAGCACGTAACGAAACGATTTTATTTTTTGCCTTCATCTTGTTTCATCATCCGTTCAATAAGCCCGGTATCCGTATTACCACGGCGGAAATCTTCGTTGGCTAGAATTTTTTGGTGGAAAGGAATTGTTGTTTTTACTCCGCCAATTACAAATTCATTTAAGCAACGTTCACTACGTTTTAAAAGTTTTTCACGGCTCGGTGCCGTTACAATTAGTTTAGCAATTAAGCTATCGTAATAACTGGGGATTGTGTACCCACTATACATATGGCTATCCACGCGCACGCCTAAACCTCCAGCGGGAATCCACTCCGTAAGCGTACCCGGGCAGGGCATAAAGTTATGAGCACTGTCCTCGGCGTTAATGCGGTGCTCAATGGCGTAGCAGCGCACTTTGCCGGCCTCGGCTTGCGTCAGCGTCAACGGTTCTCCCTGGGCAATTTGAATTTGCATTTTAACCAAATCTTGCCCGCACACAGCTTCGGTAACCGGGTGTTCTACCTGCAAGCGGGTATTTACTTCCATAAAATAAAATTCTTTACTGGGAGCCATTAAAAATTCCACCGTACCCACCCCGCGATACTTAGCCGCTTTGATGAGCTTGGCAGCTGCTTCTTGCAATTTCTGGCGGGTTTTAGTGTCCACAAACGGGGATGGAGATTCTTCTACCAGTTTTTGGTGCCGACGCTGCATACTGCAATCACGCTCGGCAAAAGCTACCACATTGCCGTAATTATCAGCGGCTACTTGCACCTCAATATGGCGCGGATTTAAAACGAGCTTTTCAAAATATACGCGGTCATCGCCAAAGTTCGCGCGCGCTTCCCCTTGCGCGGTCTTCATCATCAGGTCCAAATCTTCCTCTTTAAAACACGCGCGCATGCCTTTACCGCCGCCTCCTAACGTGGCTTTAATCATAATCGGAAACCCGATTTTTTTGGCTACTGCGTGATAATTTTTACCCACAATCCCGTTAGAACCGGGAGTTATCGGCACGCCCGCTTTCATAGCAATCTCACGGGCAGTTGACTTAACACCTAGCATTTCAATCGCCTGCGCACTAGGCCCGATAAACACCATACCGGCTTGGGTAACGGCCTTGGCAAAATCCGCATTTTCGGACAAAAAACCATAACCCGGGTGTACCGCATCGGCGTGGGTAACCTTGGCAGCTGTTACAAGCGCGTCTATGTCCAAATAACTCAAAGAGGACGGAGCCGCCCCGATACAAATAGCCTCATCGGCCATACGCACATGCAAGCTGTTGCGGTCTGCTTCGGAATATACCGCCACAGATTTAATATTCATTTCCTTAAGCGTGCGAATTACGCGCAAAGCAATTTCGCCACGATTCGCAATTAAAACTTTATGAAAAGGAGTCATATTTACTAAACTGCGCATACTTATTTCTCAATAAAAAATAGCGGCAAGCCAAACTCAACCACTCCGCCCTCTTGCACAATTATTTTACGCAACTTCCCGCTGACGGGAGCCGTAAGAGCATGCTTTTTAGAAACCGTTTCTACCCACCCCAAGGGGTCCCCTTCTTGTACGGTTTGGCCTTCGGTTAGGGTTAAGCTCTTGCCTTTCTCCGCCATATGATAAATGCCTACCGCCGGCGCAGTAACCGCCGTTAGCGAGCAGGTATATTGGGCAGGTTCCGGCAAAGCTTCCTCGGTTTTGATTTCAATACAATTGCCGTTTTGCTCGTAGCAAAATTCAGCCAAATCAGTGGTTTTCATCCAGTTAGTTACATCGGAAATGAGTTTGGTGTCCATATAATTCCTCACAAAAATGCTTGTAAGTATTTTACCATTTTTAACACCTCACGCACAAACGCAACTAATCAATTTTTAACCCTGGGCAGAGATTATTAATTTCGCCACACTTAGAGTGTATGAAGATAATCACACGCTTACTTAAAGGGGTAGGATGGCTGGCGCTGTGTCAGCTGCCAATGCTAGTCAGTATGCCGTTTGTGGACCCGAATATGACGTGGTATCACACGCTGACTAAGCCACCGCTCGTACCGCCGGATATGATATTTGGAATGGTATGGACGGTATTGTACTTAATGCTTGGGGTAGCAACGGCCCTTATTTTCTATCGGGGGGTGGAAGAAAAGCATCACATGGCCCTGTGGTTACTGGGGATTCAATTAGCGCTTAACGCTTGTTGGACACCGGTATTCTTTGGACTACACAATCTATCGTTGGCTTTAGCGGTAGTGGTGCTGATGTTAGCCGAAGGATATTTTATGCACCGGGCTTATGCAAAACATAGTCAATTAGCAGCACTTATGTTGTGGCCGTACTGGTTGTGGCTAGGGTTTGCTACTTACTTGACTGCAGGTTTTATGATGCTCAACTAACTTGGGCACAGGGGGTAAAGCATATATAAAAGAACCCCGCGCGGTATGGGCGCGCGGGGTAAATTTTAAATAGCTGATTATTGATCTCCCCTACTGCTAAAAGTTAATATTTCTAGTAACCATAACTGCAGTAAGGAACATTTTGCCAAGTATCGTTGGCACAACTCTTTTTCTTGGTTTCCTTTCGGCATATACGTTTCGCAAGCGAATCTTCCGCTAAAGCAGCAGCATTGTGAGTTATACAAAGTGTCCTTCCCGACATCACAGTATAATTTAATTTTTTCTCGTAGCTTATAAAACGTTCCCCGTCTGTATTTAATATACCAGTGTGGGGGGGGGGGGG
>JAGCXL010000011.1 GCA_017961295.1 Elusimicrobiaceae bacterium | reverse complement strand
TCCAACCAAGATACTTGTATCAACCAACACCCCATTGTAAAAACCGGCGACGACGTAAAAGCCCGCCAAGTAATTGCCGACGGTCCGGCTATGGACAACGGATACTTGGCCTTAGGGCGCAATATGCTCGTAGGTTTTATGTGCTGGGAAGGGTATAACTACGAAGACGCTATCTTGGTGTCCAGCCGTTTAATTAAAGAAGACGTGTTTACCTCGGTGCACTTGCACGAATTTACGGTAGATGCGCGTAACACCAAACTGGGTGCGGAAGAAATTACCCGCGATATTCCTAACATTGGGACGGAAGCTCTGTCTCACTTGGATAATGACGGTATCATCTTCCCGGCTACGGTTGTAGAACCCGGTGATATTTTAGTCGGTAAAGTAACCCCCAAAGGCGAACAACAATTAACGCCCGAAGAACGGCTCTTAAAAGTAATCTTCGGTAAAAAAGCCGATGATGTGGTAGATGCCTCTTTGCGTGTACCGCCCGGAACCAGCGGTAAAGTGCTGGGAACCCGTGTGTTTGTGCGCAAAGAAAAACTTACCAAAGACGAAGAAAAGAAACGTGCCGCCGCATTGTTAGAAGAACGCGATAGTACGATTGCCTTGCTCAAAGAACAACGCAAAACCGCTATTGCCAATGCGCGTGCTACCATTAAAAATGCGGCTTCCTTAAAGAAGGAAGAAGAACGCTTGACGGCGCTTTACAAACTCTTAGAGAAAAAAGCGGAAGAACATTACCGCCGCGAAAGTGAATTCTCCAAACAAGGGGACGAGCTTGCCGTAACGGTAAACAAATCCGTAAAAGTGTATATCGCTTCCAAACGCAAATTACACGTAGGGGACAAAATGTCCGGCCGCCACGGGAACAAAGGTGTGGTTGCCCGCATCTTGCCGGAAGAAGATATGCCGTTCTTGCCGGATGGTACGCCGCTTGATATCGTGCTTTCTCCGTTAGGTATTCCGTCTCGTATGAACGTGGGCCAGCTTTTAGAAACCATGCTCGGTTGGGCGGCGCATTACTTACATTACAATGCCGCTACCCCGGTATTTGACGGACCGAGCGAGGAAGACGTGGTCAACGAAGTACGCAAAGCCAAAGAGAAAATTTTGGATGATAAAGGGCTCAAAGGCAAAGCGCGCGAAGAATATGCCGCTAAATACTTGCCCGACGATTACTGCCGCATTACGCTTTACGATGGCAGAACCGGCGAACCCTTTGAAGAAAAAGTAACTATCGGTTACATGTACATGATGAAACTGATTCACTTGGTGGAAGACAAAGTGCACTCCCGTTCCACCGGGCCTTACAGCTTAATTACGCGCCAGCCGTTAGGCGGTAAAGCGCAATTTGGCGGTCAGCGTTTCGGGGAAATGGAAGTGTGGGCCATGGAAGGGTACGGTGCTACGTACACCCTCCAGGAGTTCTTAACCGTCAAGTCCGACGATTACGACGGCCGCACCAAGATGTATGAATCGATTGTTAAGGGCAAAGCACCCACCGCGCCCGGTGTGCCGGAATCCTTTAAGGTACTCATTAAAGAATTGCAGGCCTTGGGCTTAAGCGTAGATTTACTCCAAAAGCATGACAACGGGCAAGCTACCGTTGTTACGACGGGGGATAAACCGCAACCTGCCGCTGAAGTTTCCGCGGCTGAAGCTGAGGAAACCAAATAAGCGGGAGAGAAAATATGCAAACGAAAAAAGTAAAAAAGAACAACGAACTTAACTTTTTTGACTTTGATGCCATCCGTTTAGGCATCGCCAGTCCGGAACAAATTAGTGCGTGGTCATTTGGCGAAGTAAAAAAACCGGAAACCATTAACTACCGCACCTTAAAACCGGAGCGCGACGGCTTATTTTGCGAACGCATTTTCGGGCCGACGAAAGACTTTGAATGTGCCTGTGGTAAATACCGCTGGCCCAAATACAAAGGCATTAAATGCGACCGCTGCGGTGTGGAAGTAACTGAATCTAAGGTGCGCCGCGAACGCATGGGTCATATTGAACTGGCTGTGCCGGTTGCTCACGTGTGGTTTTTGCGCAAAAATCCGTCCCGCATTGGTATTTTGCTAGACCAACGCACCAGTGACTTAGAGCGCGTAGTTTACTATGCTGCTTATGTAGTGCTTGAAGATTGTGTGGATAGCGTTACCGGTCGTACGGATTTCAAAAAAGGCACGCTCCTTTCCGATGCCCAAGTGCGTGAAGCCCGCAAAAAACATGGTTCCCGCTTGAAAGTAGGCATTGGGGCCCCGGCCATTAAGACGCTTTTGGAAGGGATTGATTTTGACAAAGAAATCCCTGCCTTGCATGAACAGCTTAAAAACACGCAAAGCGAACTGGAACGCACCAAACTCATCCGCCGCATTAAAACGATGGAAGAGTTCAAGGAAAGCGGCAACCGCCCGGAGTGGATGATTTTAAGCGTACTGCCGGTTATTCCGCCGGATTTGCGTCCGTTAGTACCGCTTGACGGTGGACGTTTTGCGGCTTCTGATTTAAATGACCTTTACAGAAGAATTATCAATCGCAACAACCGCTTAAAACACATTGAATCCTTGCGCGCGCCCGAAGTAATGATTTACAACGAAAAACGCCTCTTGCAAGAAGCGGTAGACGCCCTTATTGAAAACGGTGCTCGCGGTAAAGTATTTATCGGGCCCGGTGGCCGTCCGCTCAAATCTCTGTCGGACAGCATTAAGGGCAAACATGGTCGTTTCCGCCAAAACTTGCTCGGTAAACGTGTGGACTATTCCGGCCGTTCCGTAATCGTAGTAGGGCCGAACTTGAAAATCCACCAATGCGGTTTACCCAAACTGATGGCATTGGAACTTTTCAAACCCTTCATTATCGGCGAACTCATGAAACGGGAAGGTACGACGTTAAAATCGGCCAAGAAAATGTTGGAAAAAGTGCGCCCCGAAATTTGGGATATTTTGGAAAAAGTAACCCAAGCGCACCCCGTCATGTTAAACCGTGCTCCTACCTTGCACCGCTTAGGTATTCAGGCATTTGAACCGGTACTGATTGAGGGTAAAGCCATTCAACTGCACCCCTTAACTTGTGCGGCTTTCAACGCTGACTTCGACGGTGACCAGATGGCTGTACACGTACCGCTTTCGTTGGAATCCCAAATGGAAGCGCGTACCTTGATGTTAGCTTCTAACAACATTTTATCCCCGGCTTCCGGTAAACCGATTGCTGCTCCGTCCCATGATATGGTACTGGGTGTAAACTGGATTACTACCGTAAAAGACGGCGACATTGGGGAAGGTGGTATCTACGGTTCCAAAGAGGAAGCGTTAGTAGCTTTGGAATACGGAAAACTTTCTTATCACGCCAAAATCAAAGTGCGCGGTATGAACGCCATTCCGGAAATGGACGCCAAAGGCAAACCGGTAACTGATCCGGCCCAATGGAAAGATTTTACTTCCGTAGGCCGCATTATTTTCAACCAAGCCCTGCCCAAAGGCTGGGAATTTATCAATAAAACAATCGGCAAGAAAGAGCTCGGTGCGTTAGTAGATGAGTGCTATAAGAGCAAAAAATACGGGCGCGCCGCGGCCGTGCAACTCTTAGACAATATCATGAAGATGGGGTACCATTATGCTACCTTGTCCGGCTTGTCTATTTCTATTGCCGATATGACGATTCCTACCGCCAAAAAGGACATGATTAAAAAAGCCAAAGCCGAAGTAGCCAAAATTCAAGCCCAGGCCGAGGCTGGTATCATTACCGAAGGGGAACGTTATAACAAAGTCATTGATATTTGGACTCGTGTCACCGACGACGTAGCCAACGAACTTTTCAAAGAAATGAAAAAGTTTGAAGAATCCAAATACGATCCTACCAACAAAGAACATAGCGGACAACGCTTTAACTCTGTCTATTTAATGGCAGATTCCGGCGCCCGCGGTTCCCGTCAACAGGTACGTCAGCTTGCCGGTATGCGCGGACTAATGGCTAAACCGCAGAAAAAATTAACCGGTGGTCAGGGTGAAATTATTGAAAACCCGATTACCGCTAACTTCCGCGAAGGGTTGTCGGTGTTGGAATACTTTATTTCTACGCACGGTGGACGTAAAGGTTTGTCTGATACCGCTTTGAAAACGGCAGACGCCGGTTACTTAACCCGCCGCTTGGTAGACGTAGCCCACAATGTGGTTATTACCGAACAAGATTGCGGTACGCACAACGGCATTGTGGTTAAATCCTTAATGAGCGGAGAAGAAATGGTGGAACCGTTAGATGAACGTATTTTGGGCCGCACTTCCTTGGAAGATGTGGTAGTTAAAGTACAAAAAGCCAACGGTAAAGAAGAAGAAAAAACCATCATTAAAGAAGGCGATTTAATTACGTTGGAACAAGCCAAAGAAGTCAAAAAATACGGGGTAGAATCGGTACGTATTCGTTCTGTACTTACCTGTGAGGCTTCTTACGGTGTGTGTGCCAAATGTTACGGCTTATCTTTGGCAACCGCTTCCAACAGTAACCCCGGGGACTCTGTGGGTATTTTAGCCACGCAGTCCATCGGCGAACCGGGTACGCAGCTAACGCTCCGTACATTCCACATCGGTGGTACGGCCTCGCGTGTACTTTCGCGCAGCCAGGCCGTTGCTGAAACCGACGGGAAAGTAACGTTTAAAGATATTAAAACGATTACCAACCAGTTCGATAACCAAATCTGCATTTCCAGAAACGGGTCTATCTTTGTAACCGCTGGAAATGGTACAATAAAAGAGTATAAGATTCAATACGGTGCCAATATCTTAACCCAAGATAAAGCCACCGTGAAAAAAGGTTCTTTACTTGCCGAGTGGGATCCTCACTCTATCCCGGTGCTCGCGGAAACGAAAGGGACCGTGAAACTGACCGATGTAATTGAAGGGATCACGCTGCAAGAAGAACGCAACAAAGTAACGGGCGTTATTGAGCGCAAGATTACGGCTAGCCGCGGCGGGAAACACAACCCGCGCATCAGCATCACCAGCAAAGGGGCCGGTAAGACGTTGAACCTCCCCCTCCCGGTGGACACTATTTTGATGGTGGACGACGGTGAAGACGTTAACCCGGGTGATGTACTGGCCAAAATCGGGCGCGAAGCCGGCGGAACCAAAGATATTACCGGCGGTTTGCCCCGTATTGCGGAGTTGTTTGAAGCCAGACGGCCCCATAACCCGGCCATTATTTCCGAGTTTGAAGGGATTGTCAGCTTAGAAACTTCGCCCAAAGGTTTGATTGAAGTTGTCGTGCGTAATGAAGAGACCAACCAGGTCAAGCAGTACAGCATTCCGCAAGGCAAACACTTAGTAGTATACGAAGGCGACCACGTAGGCGTAGGCGAAGCCTTAACCGACGGCGCCATCGATCCTCACGACGTGCTGCGCGTGAAGGGTGAAAAAGAAGCACAAGAGTTCCTGTTAAACGCCATCCAAGAAGTGTACCGCTTGCAGGGCGTCACCATCAACGACCGCCATATCGAGGTTATTGTGCGGCAGATGTTAGGGAACGTGAAAATTCTGGATGCGGGGGATACCCACTTCCTCAAAGGAGAAGTTGTCAGCCGTGGCCGCTGGCTGCGTGAAAACGCTAAGATGAAAGCTGCCGGCAAACGCTTGGCTGATGCGGAAACCATCCTTTTAGGTATTAGTAAGGCGTCTATCGCTTCCGAATCGTTTATTTCCGCGGCTTCGTTCCAAGAAACCACCAAGGTTTTGACGGACGCCGCTATTGAAGGCAAGATTGACGAATTGCAAGGCCTCAAAGAAAACGTAATCGTAGGTCACTTAATCCCCGCGGGTACTGGTATTTCCGCGCGGCAAATGACCAAAGAGTTTAATCAAAAACGCAAAGAAACTAAATAGGAGAGAAGTAATGCCAACAGTAAACCAATTAGTAAAATACGGCCGGGCAAAAGAACAAAACAGAACCAAATCGCCCGCGTTGCAAGCCTGCCCCCAACGGCGCGGTGTTTGCACCCGTGTTTACACCACCACCCCTAAAAAACCGAACTCTGCTCTGCGCAAAGTGGCCCGTGTGAAGCTCACTTCCAAAATGGAAGTAACCGCTTACATCCCGGGTGTGGGGCACAACTTGCAGGAACACTCCATCGTGCTGGTGCGCGGTGGCCGTGTGAAAGACTTGCCAGGTGTGCGTTATCACATCATCCGCGGCGCGTTAGATGCCGCCGGCGTTGAAAACAGAAAACAAGGCCGCTCGCTTTACGG
>JAGCXL010000002.1 GCA_017961295.1 Elusimicrobiaceae bacterium | reverse complement strand
AGGGGCATTACGCCACTAAAGCGGCTTTTTAGTACCGTATGTTTATACATCGGTAACGCTACCGCAGTAAGTACCGCTATAATAATCACTACAATTAGGAGTTCCGGTAACGTGAAACCCCTCATCCGGGCTATGCCCACCTTCTCCCGCAAGGGGCGAAGGATACACTTGTTTCTTTGATTCATTTTTTCTCCTTTCCTAATACCTAAAAAACGTTCCTAGGGCTTGCTAGAGCCTGCAACGGGCAAGTAAAATCTAACAGCCCCCCTTAAATATCAAGGCTAGCAAAAAAAAAAAACAAGTCAACAATTGTAATAATGTATAAAGGGGAACCGACACAAAAAACAAAATTGCTATAATACATAGTATGAGTGCCCTTAAAACAATCTTTTTTGGAACCCCGCAACTGGCTGTACCTTATTTGGAGTTAGTCCGCACAATAACGGATTTGCAACTAGCCGTCACACAAGCCGACAAACCCCGCGGACGCGGGTTGGAAATTTCCCCTTGCCCCGTTAAAGCGCGGGCGTTAGAACTGGGGGTTCCCGTATTATCGCCCGAAAAATTAAAAGATGATTTTGATAAAATTGCCGCTACCCCGTTTGACCTGGGAATTGCCGTAGCGTACGGAAAAATTTTCCGCCCCGATTTTTTGGCACTACCCAAACTGGGCATCTTAAATGTGCACTTTTCACTACTACCAAAATTACGCGGCGCAGCCCCTGTACAACAAGCACTAATCCAAGGGTATACAAAGACCGGGATTTCGGTGTTTTGGATTCGCCCGGGCATGGACGACGGCCCGCTATTTTTGCAAAAAGAAATCGCTATTGCCCCGCAAGATAATGCTCAAACACTTTTTGAAAAACTAATTCCGTTGGGAGTAGAAGGCCTTAAAGAAGTATTAACCCGTTTACAAAACGCAGAAATGGTACAAACCCCACAACTGGGTGAACCCACCACAGCACCTATGTTGCAAAAAGAGGACGCGCTATTATGTCCCGCCGATTTAACGGCAGAGCAACTGCACAACCGGGTCCGCGGCTTGGCTTGCGGTCCTAAACCCAAAGTTCCTTTTTTGCATAACGGGAAACTGGAGTGGGTACAAGTATTGCGTACGCAACTTGCCGGCCCGGTATCTTCCGCCTTACCGGGAACCCTACTCTCTATTGAACGCACCCACGGAATTTTAGTAAAATGTAAAGAGGGCGCGGTGTGGCTCGTACAAGTACAGCCGGCCGGTAAAAAACCCATGTCCGCGGTTGATTTTGCCCATGGGCGCAACTTAAAACTAAATGACCGAACTTTTATAGAAAATGCCGAATAACGAAGATAATTTTGAAGATTTTTTAAGTACCAACAAAAAGCCCAGCCGTTTTAAATGGCTTGTGCTGTTGATGGTTTGTTTGTTTTTTACGGGGCTAATCATTGTATCGGCCGATTGGGTATTAGGGGCCTTAATCCATACCCGCAAAGAAGTAACCGTACCCGATTTAACCAAAAAGCCCGTTTCGCAAGCCTTAGGGCTTTTAGCCCAACAAAATTTAGCCGCCAAACAAGCCGGCGTGGAATTTGATGAAGATGTTCCTCCGGGTTCGGTGTTGCGGCAGATTCCTTCCGCCGGGTCCAAAGTGCGGGAAGGGCGCATTATTCGCGTATGGATTAGCCAGGGTGACGAAATGGTATTTGTGCCTAACACCGTTGGTAAGACCCTGCGTGAAGCGCAGTTGGCTATCCGCCAAGCCGGGCTTAACGTAACCAAAGTAGAAAATGCCTATTCTCTGACGGTTGCCAAAGGATCTGTCATTACCCAAAACCCGGCCGCAGACAGCATGGTCCAAAAAGGAACCGCCGTGGCTTTGGTATCGTCCAACGGTATGCCGCCGGCCAGCGTTATTTTAGTACCTAATTTCAAAGGTAAGAAATTGGCCCAAGCTACGTTATGGGCCAGCGGACAGGACGTAAACTTAGTTATTAAAGAGGACCCGTTCTCCGTGTTTCCCAACGGCATCGTGGCTGCGCAACGCCCCGCGGCAGATTCCCAGGTAGCCCCCGGTTCCAACATAGAAGTAACCGTAAGCCGCCGCGCCATTGCGGAAGATGAAAAATCTTACCACTTACATTACGAATTGCCGCAAGGTAAAAAAGATAGTATCGTACGGGTTACTATGGAAGATGTTACCGGGGAAACCGAAGTATTAAACGAAACGAAACAGCCCGGTTCTAAAGTAGATTTGGAAATTCCGTTTACATCCAGAGGTGTGGTACGCGTGTTTGTAAATAACATTTTGGTGCGCGAGCGCGAAGTAAAATGAAAAAAAATACTTCCAAAATGCCTGCTGTAAATGGTAAAATATCTATTGCACCCTCTATTCTGTCTGCGGACTTGTGCCGCCTGGGCGAAGAAGTGGCCCGCGTGGCAAGTGCCGGGGCAGATTGGTTGCATGTGGATATTATGGACGGGCATTTTGTACCGAATTTAAGTTTCGGGCCCGCGTTAGTTCGCTCTTTGAGAAGTTATACAGATTTGCCGTTAGATGTACATTTGATGGTAACAAACCCCTTGCAGTTTATTGAGCCGTTCGCTAAAGCGGGGGCCGATTTGCTGACCGTACATGTGGAATCACAAGATGATACGGTAGAAGCTTTAAAAGCAATTAAAGCCCTGGGGGTAAAAACGGGAGTGTCCATTAAGCCCGACACCAACCCGGACGTGCTCAACCATCTAACGCAACACATTGATTTGGTACTCGTAATGAGCGTGTACCCCGGTTTTGGCGGGCAAGCTTTTTTAGAAAGTTCCCCCGCCCAAATTAAACAAGTACGTCAACTCATTAACGCTTCCGGCAGACCCATTTGGCTGGAAGTAGACGGCGGTATTAATGCACAAACAGCTCCGCTAGCCGTAGCGGCAGGGGCAGATGCGTTAGTAGCCGGACATGCAATTTTTTCGTCAGCGGACCCTGCATTGGCCCTCAAGCAAATAGGACAGGCGACGCCGGAAATTTAAACCGCTTTTACCTAGTAAAAGCAAATAAGGAGAGTCATACATGGCAGTAGTAATTAGATTACAACGGGTTGGCAAAAAAGCCCAGCCGCAATACAGAGTAGTGGCAATTGAAAAGAAATCCGCCGTGGGCAGCGAAGCCAAAGAAGTGCTCGGTCAATATCATCCGTGCAACCCCAACGCCGCCGAACAGGTAAAACTGGACATGCCGCGCGTGGAATACTGGATGAAAGTGGGTGCTAAACCCTCTCAAACCGTAGCCAGCTTGATTAAAAAAGCCAGCGCTAAATAAGCACCGGGGCAACTATGAAAGAGTTAGCCACCCTGCTCTTGAAGTCACTTTCTACTACGCCTGATAACGTAGTAGTAAACGAAACAGTAGAAGAAAACCGTGTCTTTTTAACCACCAAAGTGGACGCGGCTGACAAAGGCAAAGTAATCGGTAAAGACGGGTGCATTATTAAAGCCGTACGCACCGTACTTACCGCCGCCGCCACCAGCCAAGACAAGAAAGTTTCTTTAAAACTGGAAGACGAATGAAAATTGACGTTATCACCGCTTTTGAAGATTTGATTACACAAACACTTTCCCACAGCATTGTGGGGCGTGCACAAAAAGCGGGGATAATGAAACTGGGCACTTTAAGTCCGCGGGAGTTTACCACGGACAAGCACAAAACGATTGACGACCGCCCTTACGGCGGCGGGCCCGGGATGTTAATGATGGCAGAGCCTCTCTACCAAGCCATTAACAAACTGCGCAAGAAGTCATCGTATGTAATATTAACCAGTCCGCGCGGGCAAGTATTTAGCCAAGAACTGGCTAAAAAACTAGCCAAAAAACGCCACCTCATTATTGTGTGCGGACACTACGAAGGAATTGATGCCCGGATTTACCCGGAGGTGGACTTAGAAGTATCTTTAGGGGACTTTATCCTAACCGGCGGGGAATTAGCCGCGTGCGTGATGATTGATGCCATTACGCGCCTTCAAAAGGGTACTTTTAAAAAAGAAGACGTAACGTCTTTGGAGTCGTTTGAAGGAAATTTGTTGGAAGCGCCGCAATATACCCGCCCGGAAGTATGGCGAGGCAAACGGGTTCCGCAAGTGCTTTTAAACGGCAACCATAAGGAAATAAAAGCGTGGCAACACGCACAAGCTTTAGAAATTACAAAGAAGTTTCGGCCTGATTTGCTTGAAAACGCCTCTCAACCAAAGCCGGCGGGCCGAAAGAAAAAAAGTATTCGGAGGAAGTAAAATTTATGAACATTAGTGATATTAAACACAACTTAAAAACCAATATCCCGGTTTTTAAAGCGGGCGATACGGTCCGCGTAAAAGTAAAAGTAGTAGAAGGCGATAACGAACGCTTGCAAGCTTTTGACGGCGTTGTGATTGCCCGTAAAGGAAGCGGCATCGGTGAAACTTTCACCGTACGCAAAATTTCCTTTGGTGTGGGTGTGGAACGTATTTTCCCGATTCACTCCCCCCGCGTGGACAGCAGTGAGGTATTAAAAGTAGGTAAAGTACGCCGCGCTAAACTCAACTACTTGACCAAGCTCTCCGGCACAGCTGCCCGCTTGCAAGAACTTAAGAAAACGACCGGTGCTACCGACGCTGAAGGCCAAACCGCCGAAGCCGAAGCCCCGGCCGCCGAGGCGAAATAATTATTCTTACGGAATAATTTTAACTCCGAATTAAGCAGAAAAGCACCCCCGCAAACGCGTTGCGGGGGTGTTTTTTATATTCATTACAAAGTCAGGGCAATGGTGGGTAATAACGGTTAACATGTGCTCCGCCACTGGAAGAAATGCCAATAGGGCCATTCCCTGTTTCTGCTTGGCACAATTGGTTCCGCCAATCTGTGGTATCTTGCGTGTCCCATATTTGGCACATGCGCCAACCAGGGTAGTCACTACGGCGCAGATAACGCACATAACCCAACCGCGGATTATTGAGTATACAAGAACAGAACGCGATCCCTCCGCCGTGGCAGTTACAAATTCCCCACGGGAACGTAATAGTATCGTTGGCAATTTGCCCCTCGGCTATACTGATATCCAACTTCTCTATTTTGTTTGTATACTCACCTTTGCCCAAATAGTACACTTCTTCCGCTTTAACCAAAGCGTCCACCAAATGTTTCATAGTGGCGTATTTACTCTTTGCTACCGAAACACGATAGCGTGGCAATGCCACCGCCGCCAGTACGCCAATGATTAATACCACCACTAATAATTCAAGAAGGGTAAAACCGGAGCGAAGCGGAGCCCTGAAAACGCTTTTATTCAGAGCCTCCTCTCTATAACGAGAAGATCCTGAATCAAGTTCAGGATGACAACAAGGGGTACAACCCTTTATACAACGCATTTTAGACCAAATACTTTTCATTTTAATTTCTCCAGGCTGGAATATACACTAATCGTAGCAAAAAAAAAAACGAGTCAAGCTTTGTAATAAGGTATATAAAGACAACAACCCAAAAAAGAAACATCCCCCAACTTATATTTGGGGGATGTTAAAAGCCAATAAAATCTTGTTAGCGCAAGCTAATCAGTTGCAATTCCAGCAGGATTTTGCCGTCTTTATAAATAAGCTCGTGCGGCACAGATACTGTACCGTCTGCAGAAAGGGGCATATAATCGCCGTATGTTAAATCGGCACTGTTTAAGGTAGTAACGGTACGGGCGGCTACCGGATAAACGCCCTCACCTTCATACACAAAAACCGCTTTGGCACGCGGTCCTTTGTAAGTAACGCGGGTTTGCCCGTTTTTGGTATTTATTCCGCCGTACGTACCCGGATTTGATAACAATAAATCTAACAACTGCGTAATGCGCCCACGCACGAGCGCATTATCCACGTCTTTAAATAAGTAGCGGTACGCCACCCCTTCCGGGCTGACAAGTGCGTCCATTACCTTATAAAATCCGCCGGTAAGCAAGTTTACTTCAAAATCTTCGTCCCCTATTTTTTTGATGGTTACCACCCCGTCGGTCATCATACCGTCCATAGTTCCGGTTACTTTAAAAGCGGCCTGGGTTTTCCCTTCGGCAAAGAAATTTACCTTTTTAAGGTTGCGCACCTGCGGCGGAATTTGTTTTACCCCCACCGTAGCACACGCGCAAAGCAAGAACGCGCAAGAAAATGTTAGAATTTGTTTAAGCATAGTTTTATTATAACTGTTTATGGAGTTACTTGTCCTTTATTTCATTGCTTTTCTTTGTGCCGGCCTAGTTACCACGGTAAGTTTGCCTTTGGTGCGGCGCACGTTAGGCCGTTTTTTGACCGATACTCCCGGCGGACTTAAAACGCACGCGCAAGCAGTACCCATGTTAGGCGGGTGCGCCATTTTTGCGGGCACGCTGGTTAGTTTAATTTTAATCCGTTTTATTACAAATTTCCCAACGGGAACCCTGCATAGTTTGCGCGGTATTTTAGGTGCCGGCACGCTGATTTTTGCCCTCGGGCTACTGGATGATTTACGCAAGCCCAAAGGACTACCCATTTATGTACGGTTACTTGTGCAAGTGGTTGCTTGTGCGATGCTGGTTACCTACGACGTATACGTGCAAGTATTTCCCGTAGCGTGGCTTAATTATGCGCTTACATTTTTGTGGCTTTTGGCACTGACTAACGCATTTAATTTACTAGATATTGCCGATGGGCTTTGCGTGAGCCAAGCAGTTATTTGCGCCGCCGGGCTGCTACTTATTTCCTTGCCGGGCGAATTGTGGTACGTCAATTTTGCCGCCGTAGCGCTTTTGGGGGCGTGCCTAGCGTTTTGGCCGCATAATCATACGCAAAAAAAGATTTTTTTAGGTGATAGCGGTTCTACTTTTTTGGGTTTTTTTATAGCCGCCGTTTCTATGGGAACCCAATATTCCCAAATCAATCCCTTCGGCTATGCCGCCCCGCTGTTTATTGCCGCGGTACCACTTTTGGATACTGCGTTCGTAAGCATTGCGCGCATTTTACAAGGGAAAAACCCATTAAAAGGCAGTCCCGATCACCTGGCCTTGCGGTTAAAAAATGAGCTTCATTTTTCAAATACGCGTGTTCTGGCGGCCTTTGCCGCAGGTGGGGTTTTGTGTAATGCTTTTGCCTATTTTTTGACGTATATGGCCCCTTCACATACGCCGGGGTTAGTGCTTGTTAGCTTACTGATGGGAGGCATGTTTTTGTTATGGCTTCTACAAAAACTACCCGTGTGCAAACACTAATTATCGGCGGAGGGCTGACGGGATTAGCTACGGCTTACGCACTAGAGCAACAAGGCAACTCTCATTATTTAGTAGCGGAGGCCCAAGACCATTTAGGTGGTCTTTGTGCCACCACTTTTTCGAACGGATACCACTTTGACTACGGTGGCCATTTCCTTCATTTGCATACGCAATTAGGTAAAACGCTTGTTAAACAATTACTGGGAAATAACCTTGCCCCCCACAAGCGCAACGCCTGGATTTACACCAACGGTATGCGTGTGCCGTATCCGTTCCAAACCAATCTGTGGGCCTTACACCCCGAACTGCGCGCGCTTTGCTTGGAAGAACTTAACCAATTACAAAACGACCCGCATGCTCCGCAGCATTTTGAAGAGTGGTGTATCAAATCCTTCGGGCATACGCTTTATGAAGCTTTTTTCCGTCCGTATAACGAAAAACTTTGGGGCCGTCCGCTTACGCAGCTCACTTGTGATTGGTGCGGTCCGTTTGTACCTGCCCCCAACCGCCGGGAAATCGCGCAAAGTGCCACGCAAAAGCCCGCCACACCGCAAGGCTATAATGCTACGTTTTATTATCCCAAACAGGGCGGGTGCGGGGCGTTAATAGAAGCGTTGGCAAAGCACGTTAAAAACGTACGTACCAACGCGCCGGTTACTCACATTCATTTGCAAACCAAAACGGCGCGGATTAATGACGAGCAAATTCGTTTTGAAAATTTAGTCAGCACAATTCCTTTACCACAACTGGTGAATTTATTAGAAGGGCATGAAAATTTAAAACGTGCCGCTTTGCAGTTAGAGGCACGCCCGGTAACGGTGTATCATTTGGCAATTGCGCGCGCGGTAGAAAAATTTAGTTGGATTTACTGTCCCGATAATGCTCAACCGTTCTACCGTGTCGGGCTAACAAATAGTTTTGCACCAAGCAGCGTGCCGGAAGAAAATACTTCACTTTTTTATATTGAACTGCCCGGGCTCCCCCCTACCACCGCACACACCGAACAACTCATTTGGGACGGGCTCCACCAAAAAGGAATTGTTACTGATGACGACGTAAAATTGTTTTCTGCCTGGCAGACGATTCCGTATGCTTACGTCATTTTCAATAAAAAGCGGGCCGAAATTGTGCCCGGCTTACTAAACGCGCTGGAAGAAGAAAATTGTTGCTGCGCCGGGCGCTACGGACGTTGGGAGTACAGTTTTATGGAGCGTTCGCTCACGCAGGCCTGGGAACTGGCCCAACACTTGTCAAAACTGGTATAATAGGAATATGAAGGTGCTTGTATTTGGGGGCAGTTTTGACCCCGTTCACAAAGGACATGTGGCCTTATTTCGCCGCGCAATGAAAGTGATTGCGCCCGACGTAGCCCATATTGTGCCTGCCTATCACTCTCCCTTTAAGGCCAAATCTCCTACGCCCTTCCGCTTGCGTATGGCTATGCTTAAACAAGCTTTTAAAGGCGCCGGAAAAAACATTGTCTTTGACGATTACGAGCTGAAACAAGGCGGTAAAACCTACACTTATCAGTTAGTTCAGTACCTCAAAAAACGGTATGAAAAACCCGAAATTTTCCTCCTAGTCGGCACCGACTGCCTAAACGATTTGCACAATTGGAAAAACCCCTCTTACATTTTTGAAAACGCCGTGGTAGTAGCCGGCAAACGCAAAGGATACGACGAAAACCCGGCCACGTTCCCGCATATCTTTTTGCCCGGATTCTTCCCCAAATTATCGTCTAGCCGCGTACGGGCACACATCTTGGCCTGCGGGGATATTCCCGATACCGTTCCCCCTTCTATTGCACCTACCATCCGTAAAAATAAACTCTACGGCTTGGACGTGCACGACTGGCTAAAAAGTCACCTAAAACCCAAGCGCTATTTGCACGTTAAAAACGTGGCGGAAATGGCTGCGGCGTTTAGTGATATTTACGCCATTAATGTGGAATCTGCCGTTAAAGCCGGCATTTTGCACGACGCCGGCAAAGGAATGAGCGCCGAAGAACTAGTTGCCTTTTGTAAAGAACACAAAATTAAAGTCCCGTTTTTTGAAGATATTTGCCGCATGGAACCGCAACTTTTGCACAGCTTTGTATCGCGTTGGTTGGCCAAAAACCAGTTTGGGATTCACGATAAAGAAATTTTAGATGCAATTGCCGAGCATACTTTAGGCAGTTTGCACATGAGCACCCTTTCCAAAATGTTATTTGTGGCGGATATCTCTTCCAAAGACCGCAAATATAAAGATGCATTTGTAATCCGCACCTTGGCCTTACAAGACCTGGACAAAGCCTTGCGCTATGCGGCTAACCGGAAACTTTTATTTACCATTGATTCGCAAAAATGGCTCTGCCCTTTAGGGATTGACTTATGGAACCATCTTATCAAACAAGAAAACTAATCGGCCGGCTACTACTGCTGGTGATGTTGGCACTGGTGGGAGTTGCGTTTTGTGCACAGTATACATCCAAAATCGTACAAACGCTGGCCGCGCGCACACAAGGTCCTGTGCAAATTGCTGTATTTACTGATCCCGCCATGCGTTTTGCCTACAACCCGGTTACCCGCAAAACCGTGGTAACGGTGGCTCCTTGTTCTATTAAAAAGAAAGAAACTTGTTTTAATGGGGAATATGACCGTTTTTTTGTTCCGCAAGAAACAGACCAGGACGTCTTTTGGGCACAATTTAAAGAAAATTTGGTCTCCTGGCGTTTTAACCTAACTCCGCTATGGAATTATATGCGTGAATACGTAAATGCCCTGGTACAAAAACGCACAAATTTAAACCCTGCCGAGTGGGTGGCTCTTTCTTTGGAACTTCCTTATTTGACCGCTACAGATTTTGCGGTAGAACAACCCGTAACCGTCAAGAAAAAAGGCAAACACGCCCCTAAAGAAGAACCTGTTTCTAAACCGGAGTTCAATTTATCCCCCCGTCAAATGGCCGATAAACCTCTTGTTGTGGAAATACTCAACGCCTCGGGCAAACGGGGAATCGCCGCGGAGCTTAAGCAATATTTGCGCGAACAGAGCAACAAAGGCTTACTACTCGTGGACGTCATTGATACCGGCAATTATCCCTCTTTGCAGGATACTTCGTTTATTATAGACTATAGCGGCAAGTTGGTACAGGTTACCCAAATCAGCCGCGCGATCGGCTTAAACGGAGAAATTCGCTCGGAAAAGTCTTCCACCACCATTTGTGATAGCCGTATTGTGCTAGGTAAAGATTTCCAAATGCCCTTGTAAAATGCTATGCTAGAAAGAGAGAAATTTATGAATACAAAAGAACTGGTTTGTTTAGCTGCCCGCCTGGCAGATGAAAAAAAGGCCGAAAATATCCAAGTAATAGACTTAAAGGGGCTTTCCTCTTTGTGTGACTTTGTGATGATTATGACCGCTACTTCCAAACCTCATTTAGAAGCGGTAGAAGAAGAAATCAGCAAAAAATTAAAAGAAATCGGTGTTTATAAAACCAACCGAGACGGTGCGGATAGCTTACAGTGGCGCGTGAGCGATTACGGAAGCTTCTTGGTGCATATTATGACCCAGGAAGCGCGTGATTTTTATGCATTGGATAAAATCTTCAGCTTTGGGGACATTATCGACTACACCAAACCTACCCCCAAGAAAACCACCGCTAAAAAAACAACTGCCCGCAAAACAGCCAAAAAACCTGCGGCCAAGAAAACCGCTAAAAAATCGGCCACAAAAAAGCCGGCTGCCAAAAAGAAAGCAACCGTCAAAAAAACCGCTAAAAAACCAACTAAAACCGCCAAGAAGAAATAACTATGTTAGAAAAACTAAAACGAGATATTGCCCTTAAACTCGCTAATGCCGAGTATTTCAAAAACCAAGATTTGCCCGCCGTTACCTTTGCCCCCGCTCCTGCCCACACTGGGGCGGATATTTCGCTCGTATGGGCTATGGCAGCTGCTAAAAAACTTCACAAAGCCCCTTTAGCCATTGCGCAAGAAGCTTGCAAAGTAATTACGGAAGTAACGGGAGTGGCCAGTGCCACCGCAATTGCCCCTGGATTTATCAATTTAAAACTGGAAGACAAATTTATTATTGATGTAGCAGCAGACCGTCGCATTAAAGACCGTGCCAACGAACAAAACAAACAACACATTTTAATTGAGTTTGTATCCGCTAACCCCACCGGCCCTTTGCATGTAGCCAGTGGCCGCGGAGCCAGTTTAGGCGACAGTTTAGTTAAAATTCACCGTGCGTTAGGTTATGCGTGTGATAGTGAATACTACGTCAATGATGCCGGTAACCAAGCAGAACTATTAGCTGTTAGTTTAAAAGCCCGTAAAGAAGGAAAAGAACCGCCGGAAAACGGATATCACGGTTCTTACCTAGTGGAATTAGCCAAACGTATCCCGGCTGACTTGCCCGAAGAAAATTACGGGCGTTGGGCCATGGAAGAATTATTAAAAACCCAACAGCAGGACATGAAGGATTTCCACGTAGATTTTACACGTTGGTTTCGCGAATCGGACCTGCACAAAGAAGATGCCCCCAAAAAGGCCGTCGCTTTTTTAACCGAGAAAGGGTATACCTATGAAAAAGAAGGCGCAGTTTGGTTCGGTTCCACACAAGACGAAGAAGCGCAAGACGATAAGGACCGTGTCCTGGTGCGCAAAGACGGGCGCCCAACGTATTTTATGGCGGATATTGCTTATCACAAAAGTAAATATGACCGCGGTTATACTACTTTAATTGACATCTTGGGGGCCGATCACCACGGTTATGTACCGCGCATGAAAGCCGCCGTACACGCCTTAGGCCACGATGAAAAAACTTTTGTACCGATTATCCACCAACTGGTGCACTTAATTGAACATGGTGAGCCTGTCAAAATGTCCAAACGGGCAGGCCACTTTATTACGTTGCGCGAACTGATGGATGATGTGGGTACCGACGTGTGCCGGTTCTTCTTTGCCAGCCGCACGCCTAACGCACACATGCTTTTTGATATGGACCTTGCCAAAAAGCGCACCAACGAAAACCCGGTTTTCTATGTTCAGTACGTCCATGCGCGTATTTGCTCTATTTTTGAAGCCGCTAAAGAAAAAGGGCTCCCCGAAGCCAAAACGGCCCAAACGCCCTTAACTGCGCAAGAGCGCGCTTTACTGCTTAAACTGGTATGGTTTAAACCGGTGCTTGAAAACTGCGTAGCCGATTTAAGCCCCCACCATTTAACCACCTATTTGGTAGAACTGGCAGGCCTATTCCACGCTTTTTACGACAATTGCCGCATTGTGGACCAGCAACACCCGGATCTCGCCATGAGCCGCTTATTCATCTGCCAACGAGTAGCCGAACGCATTAAAAAAGGCCTTGAATTTATTGGCGTTTCCGCCCCAGAAAAAATGTGAACAACGGCTTTATTTTAGTTATAAATGGTTTCAGGTATTTTACTTGGAACCATTTATTTTTTAAGGATATCTTCATAACATACTTAATCAAAACCAACAACAAAAAATTTCAAATTTTACTGCTTTCCCACCGTCATATTTTTTATAATAAAAGAAGGAGAATTTATGAAAAAATATCTATTTAGCTTAGTTACTTTATGTGCCGCCCTGTTTTTGCAAGCTCAAGGACTTGCGGAAGCCGAAAAATTTTATAACGACGGAGATTTTGCCTCCGCCCAAAAACAATATGAAGAAATTGTAAAAACCGCCACCGGTAGTACACTTTACCAAGCGCAGTTACGTTTGGCAGCTTGCCAATACAGCCAAGGGGAATATCTAAATGCCGCTAAAACAATATTTAGTTTCCCGCTACCGGAAAACACCTTATGGAAAGCCCGTTTTTTGCTCTACCGCACGCAAATAGCCGGGCAGGTAGCTAGTCAATATCGCCGTATTTTACAAACACGTGAAATAGAAAACAATAACGACCTTGAACAATGGTCCCGCGAACAATGGAACGAACAAATCCAAAAAGACTACCAGACCCTTTGGGCCTTACGTAGCGAGCTCATTAAAGCCCCGATTGAACAAGAAACTTTCCTCTTAAACTTAAAAGATACCGATACCCGCCGTATTGCTACCTTGTTTGATTTCGTCTTACAACGCTGGATACAAGGGTTAAACCGCACTGAAACCTCCTTCCCCCAAACCGAAACGCGCACCTATTTGGAAAGAGCGGCAAAACCCGTCCCCGCCCAAAAGAATTTAGCTAACCAATGGGCAGAACTGTTACAAACCGGTTATCTGTTGGAAGGAACCGGCCGTCAAAATGCCCGCATTTTTTGGCAAACAGATTATATTTTACTCCCTTTTGAAAAATCCTATTTATTTGAAATTACAGATGAAGAAAAAGCTAAAAAAACCGCACTGACTCAACTTTACGCCTTAAGCGGATACCAAAAAGTGGGTGGATTATGGAACAAATTAAAAGGATATTTAGAAACTCCCGCCGTCAATTACGGGAAATCTTATGCTGCCTACCAAGCGGCTCACTTTCTCTTTACCAAAGAAGACCGGGCCCAAGCCTTAGCTGTTTGTAAATATGCAGTTAAATCGCTCGGCAAATCTTATTACACCCAACAATGTAGTGAACTCATAGACCGTATTACCCAAAAAGAAATTTCATACAATTCACTCCCCCCCGCTTTAGATCCGGCAAAACCGCAAGTGGAACTAACCACCCGAAATGTTCCTCAAGTTTATGCCCGTATCTATCCGGTAACCAAAGCAGAATTAGAACAGTTTTATAAAGAGCAACATAATGGACGCGCACTTAACGCCTGGAACGATTTAACCCAATTAAGTGAGCCCCATGTAAAGCGCTTATTATCTTCGGGCAAATCCTACCAAACGGCACAAATATCTATAACCTATTCCAAACCTTACTTTGAAAATAAAACGACCTTAACGCTGCCCGCGTTACAAAAAGGGTTTTATGTGATTTTGGCTAGCCACGACACTGCTTTTGATACCAACCGGGCTCCCGTTATCGGGGTTGTAATCAACGTAACCGATCTTGCCCTGTTTGTAACCGCCGCTATCCAAGATAATCCCGATAATTACGTTTGGACCTTAAACGCAAAAGAACGCACTTATCACCCGGAAGTTTTCCATTTCTATACCGTAGATTTAAAAACCGGCCAACCCTTGCCTGAGGTAAACCTGGACTTAATTACCGCCTGGAAAGGAACGCATGAAACCTTGCGTACCGATACCGAAGGAACCGCTCACTTAAAACGTGCGGTGGAAGTTGGTTCCCAAAAAAGCAATTCGCACTTTGTAGACGCGTGGGCGCAAAAAGGCAAGGATATGGCTTTCTCACCCCGCGCTATGTATTTCCATTTCTATAATAATGACCCCGTACGTTTGTTCGCCCAAACCGACCGCGCTATTTACCGCCCCGGACAAAAAGTTTATTTGTCCGTACAAGCTTTTCAAACCACTCCGCGCGGACTACAAGTATTACCTGAAAAAAACGTACAAATCCAAGTTCGTAACGCGTCCGGCAAACAAATTTATCAAGCCCAAGCCACGCTTAATGCATTTGGCACTACGCAAACCCAATTTGCTCTCCCCGATGAAAAAGACGTCATGCTGGGGCATTTCTCCGTCAATATAAGCAGCAAAATCCAAATGCGAACTTATCATACCTATCACTCTTTTCAAGTGGAAGAATATAAACGCCCGGATTATGAAATTACACTTAAGGAACCGACAACTCCCCTAGCTTACAACCAAAAAGCTACCCTGCAAGGTTCGGCCGCTTACTACACCGGCCTACCATTACAAGAAGCCACTGTCAAATATACCGTCATGCGTCAACGCTTTGTTCCGCCTTTTTACTGGTGGCGCAATTGGAATTTTGCCGCCCCCGAGATGGTTGCGCAAGGTGAAACAAAAACCGACGGACAAGGACTGTTTAACATCACCTTTACCCCGCAAATTAAAGAGAAGGGCGAAACAGCCACCCAATATACGGTGCGGGCCGAAGTATATGATGAAACGGGCCGCGCAATTGAAACCTCGCGCACGTATAAAGTAAACCGCTATGCGCGCCTGTTTAAAGTGGAAATGGCACAAGGATTTTATGATGCCAACAAATCCGCCAAATTAGCCGACCTTACCCTTACCAACGCAGACGGCCAACCCATTACCGGAGCTGTTACGGCACGTATCAGCCGCGTTCAAGATACGCCAAACGCGGAAGGAAAAAATTTGGATGCTTGGTATGCGCAAGCCAAAGATATCGCTACCGTAACCACCCAAATTCTTACTTTCAAAACACCGGGGGCACAGCCGCTTTCTTTGCCCGCTACCCAAGAAGGTATTTACCGTTTGACGTTAAAAGCACAAGACGCGGAAGAACAATCTATTATTTTTGTAGTAGCTTCAGCCAATTGCAACTTAAATCTCCCCGCGCTTACTCTTGCGCAACATAGCACCTATTATCCGGGGGAAACGGCCCGCATATTACTGGGGGCCAGCCAATTAAACGGCTCTAAACACGTGGAAGTATTTCAAAAAGGAGAATTTTTAACCGCCAGTGCATTGCTCCCCGGGAAAGTAAGCATATACGAATACCCCGTCACGCAGGGAAACCGCGGCGGGTTGGCCATCGGTTGGTTTGGGGTAAGCGAATACCAATTTTATCAAGGTAATACTACGTTGATTGTGCCGTTTGATAACCAAAAACTTGCCGTTGAATTGAACGTGCCGCAAGTCGTTAAACCCGGGCAAAATGTAACTTGGAATTTGACCGCTAAAAACGCACAAAAGGCTCCGGTAAATGCACAGGCTAGCGTTACGGTATATGACAAATCACTAGATTATTATGCCAAGAAACAAAATCCGTTTAGTTTGGATAGTTTATTTGCCCAACGCGCTTCTTTCCCGGGCATACAAAACAGTTATTTGCCTTTTAATAACATTACCGTCTTTGACGGCAATACCCCTCATAGCTGGCAGGAACCGCCTCAACTTCCTACCCTGAATTTACAAATGAGGCCCCTGTACTATAAATCTTACGGTATTGCACGTTCTGCAGGTGCTAGGATGGAAATGGCAGCCGCTCCGCAAGCTGCTTTTGCCTCGGCAAAAGCTCTTTCAAACGGCGCAGCAATGTTAGATAGTGCCAATACTCTCTCTTTTGCTGCCGTTGAAACCGAAGAAAGTGTTCAAGATTTGTCCCTAGATGATGACTCTGAAAAACAAACCGTCCGTACCGACTTTGCCGAAACTGCTTATTTTAATGCGCAACTGCCTCTAAACGGCGGGAAAGCGGCTATACACTTTACACTTCCGCAAAGCGTTACTACCTGGAATATTTTGGGATACGCACTCACTAAAAACGTGGAACTGGGCACATTTAACTTAAGTACCATTACACGTAAAGATTTTATGGTGCAGCTACGCTTGCCGCGCTTTTACCGGGAAGGAGACAAAGGGGTTTTGCAAGTCTCTGTTACCAATAGCACGAACCGCAAAATTACCGTGCCGGTCACTTTATCAATCCGGCAAAATAAACTAGACAAAAATGCCGATTTTAAGCTTTCCGCTCCCACCCAAAACGTAACGGTAGCTGCCAATTCTACGGCTTACGCGCAATGGGAAGTAACCGCCCCTAATCTGCCCGGTTTATATGAAATTACCGCTGTAGCCCGCAAAGCTACGGACAGTGACGGCGAACAACGCACTTTACCCGTTTTCCCGGCGCGTTCACGCTTGCTAGCTTCCGCACATACGGCACTCAAAAACGGCACGAACACCCTTCAAATTACCGAACTGAAAAATATACCGGCTGCACAAACCGAACTAGCTACGTTGCAAGTACATCCCACACTTGCACTCTCGGTACTCAATACCATGCCCAACTTGCTTGCCTCGCCTCATAAAGATTTGGTATCTTCGCTTAACCGCTATGTGCCGTTAGCGGTAGTACATACGTTTTATAATACTTATCCGCAATTAAAAACAGCCGTTAAAAAATTGCCCAAACGTACTACCTTAACTCCCTCGTGGAACGAAAACGACCCGTTGCGTTTAACCTTATTGGAACAAACACCTTGGTTGCAACTATCACAAGGACAAACGGCTGCCAATATCATTAACTTATTTGATGATAATATAGTGTCTAAACGCTTGGAACAGGAACGTCAAAACGTGCTCAAATTCCAAAATGCAAACGGCTCTTTTAGTTGGTTTGCGGGAGGCCCGGAAGACACGTATTTAACGTTGCGTGCATTGGAATCCTTTAGCCAAGCCGTTACGTTTAAGGCCCCCGTACCGCAAGAAAATGTGGAAAAAGCACTCGCCTATATCGTGCCTCGTATTGAACAACAACTTAAAGAAGATAAAACCGGTTCAGCAAGCACGGTAGCGTATGCGCTATATGCGGCTTATACGCTCTCGGCTTTCCCGGCCAACTGGACACAAACTGCCGCCGCCAAACCCTATATCCAAAAATGGGTAGATTACGCCGACCAACAAGCCCGGTTTATGACTCCGCTGGGGCAAATTTACGCGGCTGCCGTCTATCACCGATTGGGAGATGATGTGAAAGCGAACCAGTACTTGGGCAAAGTGTTAGCACGTGTAAAACGCAACCCGTTAACGGGGGCCTATTTCGCACCGGAAGCACAAAGCTGGGTATGGTATCAAGATACATTGACGACTCAAACTGCTACCTTAAAAACGCTCTTGGAAATTCGGCCGGGAAGTGAGCTCATTGACCCCATGGTCCAATGGTTGTTGTTTAACCGCCAGGTAACCAGTTGGCAAAATCCGTCAGCCGCAGCCAAAGCCGTATTTGTGCTCTTGGATGTTATGCATGCCAAAGGGGCGCTGTCTTCTGCGTCCACCTATCAAATCCGTTGGGCGGGCACGCAGCAAACGCGCACCTTTGAACCGTTTGATTGGACCGAAGATTTGCGTTGGACGAAACAAGGAGCTCAAATTACTCCCGTGGCTTATACGGCTACAGTTCACAAACAAGGCAAAATGACCGATTTTGCTTCTCTCAATGTAGTCTATACAACCGCTCAAGCCAAGGCCTCTGCCAAGGGAGTAATTAACGTAACACGTGCCTATTTTGTACGCTTTACGCAAGACGGCGTACAAAAATTGCGCCCGGTACAGGATATAGAGGAAATCAAAGTAGGCGATGAGGTGGAGGTACAACTAACCCTTACCACGGACAGTGCCTTTGAATATGTGCTGCTTACCGACCCCAAACCCGCCGGATTTGAAAGTGCGGATCTTACCAGCGGTTGGACCTGGAACCCGGTTTCTATGTACCGCGAAGTACGTGATGCGCAAACGAACTATTTTATTAACCGCTTGCCCGCCGGAACCGTACGGATCAGTTACGTATTACGTCCTACCGTGCCAGGCAAATTTCACGCCCAACCTGCCCAGGTGCAAAGTCTGTATAATCCCGAATATGGGGCACACAGCGCAGCGGAAAAAGTGAGCGTAACAAAGTAGTGCTTTCCTTCGTACCCAGGAACGGGCAACCGGTCATTATCGGCTGCCCGTTTTATGTACTAGCCCTCCTTTAAATATGGTAAAATATATGGGAAGAAGTTCAATTTTTTAGGAGGCCTTACAATGACCGTTTCTTACAAAGAACTTGGCTTGGTAAATACCCGCCAAATGTTCAAAGACGCTATGGCCGGCGGCTATGCTATCCCGGCTTACAACTTCAACAATATGGAACAACTCCAAGCGATTGTAACCGCTTGTGTGCAAACAGGTTCCCCGGTAATCTTGCAAGTATCCAAAGGTGCCCGCCAATATGCCAACGCCACTCTGCTGCGCTGGATGGCCCGCGGTGCTGTGGAAATGATGCCGGAACTGGGCAAACCGGTTCCGTTGTGCTTACACTTGGACCATGGTGATTCTTTTGAACTATGCAAAGACTGCATTGACAATGGTTTTTCGTCCGTAATGATTGACGGTTCCCACTTGCCGTACGAAGAAAATGTGGCCTTAACCAAAAAAGTAGTTGATTATGCACACCAACATGACGTAACCGTAGAAGGCGAATTAGGCGTGCTCGCCGGTATTGAAGACGAAGTTTCCGCCGAACACCACACCTATACGGACCCGGCCCAAGTGGAAGACTTTGTAAAACGCACCGGCGTAGATTCGTTGGCAATTTCTATCGGTACTTCTCATGGTGCTTATAAATTTAAAGTAAAACCCGGTGAAAAATTGCCCGAACTTCGCTTTGATATTTTAGACGAAGTATCCAAACGCTTGCCCGGTTTCCCGATTGTACTGCACGGTTCTTCTTCCGTACCGCAATGGGCCGTTAAACAAATCAACGAATACGGCGGCAAATTAGATAACACCGCCGGTATCCCGGAAGAACAACTGCGCAAAGCCGCCAAATCGGCTGTGTGCAAAATTAACGTAGATAGCGACGGCCGCCTTGTGATGACCGCCACTATCCGCAAAATCTTCGCCACCAAACCGGCCGAATTTGACCCGCGCAAATACTTAGGCCCGGCCCGCGAAGAACTGATTAAAATGTACGCCGAAAAGAACGAAAACGTATTTGGTTCTGCCGGCCGCGTGAAATAAGGCTTTACCTTATAGCAAAAACCCCGCTCTTTATGAGCGGGGTTTTTATGTGCATTTTAAACTATCCCTTTAATTTTTCCCACAACGTTTTTTTGGCGGGAATCGCAAGCAAGGCAGATTTTTCCACCACCCCCACCAGTACTCCATCCTCATTGATTACCGGCAAAACAGAAAGAGTTTCTTGTGCAAAAATCGTTTGCAGTGAAGATACCGGATCTTGGGGCCGTACTGCCTGAAATTTATTCATCACGCTTCCGCACACGGCTTGCGGATTAAAAAAAGCAAGTTCTACGGTGGAAATAACCCCTTTTAACTCCTCATTTTTCCCAGTTACAAAACATACCCGGGGCAATTTTTTACGCGGCAAATTCTTCAGCCGATTAATCAGTTCGGAAATTTTCGTTTCCGTCCGCACGGCTACAAAATCAGTACGCATTACTTGCCCTACGCTGCCCGGTTCAAACCCGTTAGCAGCTTGCACAAGTTGCACAAACGCCGCCGGTAAAACGCTTTTTAAACGCTCTTGATAGGGGATAGCAAACTCTTTCCACAATTTAGCCGCTTGGGGTACTTCTAAATGTGTAAAAACGTAACAAGCTTGTTTTAAGGGCAAACGGCGCAACACCGCAGCCGCTTTGGGCGGATCCATCGGGTTTAGCACCGCAATTAAACTTTGCGCTTTAAGCCCTCCCACCAGCAAAAGGACCTCATGCGTAGCTAACGCAGCAAGTGTCTGCGCCGCCGTTTGCGGAGCTACAGCAATTAACTTTTCGGTCATCAGTACAGCCAAATGCTGCGTGGGGTTGTTATTCATACTTCTATTATAAAAAATTTGGACTATTTGCGCGTTTTACGTTTTAAAAAACGTTTTCCTACTACGTCGGTAGCCTTATTTTCCAGTTCCCGCAATGTTTCTTTAAATTCGTTACTCTGCGGGATAAACGTGTTGCTAAGGCTTTTGTCGTTAATTACAGTTACATTCCACCCACCCGGCACGCGCAGCCACACGTAAGTAAGCCCGTCTATATCATAGCGTAGTGTTTGGTTAAAAGATAAATTATAAATTGTTTTTTTAAGCATGGGCTTGTTTCCTCTCTAAAAATTATTATACTAATAAAGAGGAGGCGCGTATGCTTTTTTCAAAACCGGTACACAAACTGACTTTTCAGGATGTAGTGGAATTTTGTAAACGGCAAATCCCGGAAAATAAACAACTGGATTATAAATATTTGCTGCCCAAAAACCATGAAAAATTTGCCAAAACCATTGCCTCTTTCGCTAACGCCATGGGCGGCACCATTATTGTAGGCGTACAGGACGATAAAAACGACAAGCCCGCCCCCCCTTTTACCGGCATTGCCTACCACGAAAAAGTACGTAATTCCATTGAGGATATTATCCAAACTTATATTGACCCCATTGTGTTTGTAGATGTCAATGTATGCACCAACAAACGCGGGGACCGGATGTTTGTAGTGATTGATATTCCGCAAAGTAATTTAACCCCGCATTTGGTGGGAAAATTAAAACGTGCCTATGTACGTACCGGGCAAGCCTCACGCCCCGAAGCTATTGTTCACCCGGATAAACTGCCCTGGCTCTTAGACCACCGCCAAAAATCCGAGCGCCTGCGCCATATTTTATGTGACAAAGCCGAAAGCCATTTTGAAAATTATTTAAAAACCTGTACTGTATCCACCGCCGGGGAAAGCATTTGCACGTTTACTTTTGTGCCGCTTTATCCGCAGGAACCTCTTATTGATTATAAACAAATTCCCACTTTTGTAGCCGACTGTTCTACGCAAGCTCCCTACGGTATCATGGCAAACCCGGGCTATCCCCTTAAACCGGTACAGGACGGTGTAAGCGTAATTTCCAATGCGCGCGGCATTTATAAAATGAGTGAATTTAATGCATACGGTCTAGTGATGAACAAGCAAATCCTCAGCCAAGACGAAATAGTAAACGGGCACCTTTCCCAAACAATTCACGTGGAAAAACTCTGCCAAAATGCAGTATTGTTTTTTATAACAGCGCGTAAGTTTTTAGAAAAAATATCCTTCGGGGGCCCCCTGCAACTGCGTTTTAAGCTGACCAATACCCGCGGCAAACGCGCCTTACTGGATACTAAACAGTCTACCGTGTTGGAAGATTACTTACACATGGACCGCAGTCTGTTCTTAACAGATTTACAAACGCATCTGCCGGCTTTGTTGGAAAATTTATTGCATGAGGCAGCCTGGTCCCTAGGGCTACAAGTGCCCCCCATTACCATTCACGCCCTCATTGAAAAATACCTACAGGAAGTCACCCCATGACACACGGATACACTCTTATTGAATTGCTCGTTGTGGTACTCATTGTAAGCGTATTGTGTGCTATTGCTGTTCCACAATATTTCAATGCGGCGGAAAGCGCGCGTATGGTAGAATTAAAAGTCCTATGGGGCCAACAAAAAAGATGGGCCAGCGGCAAAGAATTAACCGATCAACAACGAACCGATGCCAACGAAAAACTGCAAAAATACGGGCTTAAATACTTTACCGGGGAAATTATCTGCCGGGAAGAATCTTCGGCAGAGCTTCCTTGCTTTGAAGCCGTCTTTACCCGTAATGCTAACGCGCGAACACAATATCAAATTTCTACCGTTAATAATTTTCAGTCCTTAGCCTGCATCCCCACCAATTGGTTAGGTACACGTTTTTGCAAATCACGAAGCGTTGATACCCCCCTTCTTATTGACAATCAAGAAGCCTATTTGATGAGATAACATCTTGTATTTTCTCTTAAAATTCTTATACTATGGATAAGAGGAACTTATGAAAGCAACCCTTTGTAAAATAATTGGATTGGTTTTAGTAAGCACCGTCTGCGTGCCGGTTGCTTTTGCTGTGCCATGGGCAGAGGAAGAAGACTATGATCCGCACCTGTTAAACAAAGCGCTAGACCGCGGACTTAATATTGAAGTATCCGGGGTAGATGCTGACCAAAAAATGGCCTACCGCAAAGCGGCTTCCCAAGCTTATAATACCTGGTTTAAAGAAAGTGCCAATGCCATTGAGGCTCAAGGCCGTCAGCAAGAATTTGGCGCTTTATATACCCGTTTGGCACAAGGCGTTAATACCAACCGTTTGGGGGCCAACCCGGATGTAAAAGTAGTGATTGTTTCCCCGGAACAATTAAAAAAAACTTGCAATATTGAATCCCAAGGTTGCGCCACGATTAATACAGTTCCCCCCACTATCTACATGCCCCCTAAAACAGCGCAAAACGAACAAGCGTGGAATTCCACGCTGCTGCATGAAGTGGGCCATACGTTAGGCTTGGATGAACAATACGACCGCGCAGGCTCCCACAACCAGGACGTTTCCCGCGTCCGTTCTTCTAGCGAACGCCACACCGCCAGCATCATGAACAACAACGACAACCGCCACCTTACTTGTGACGACGCTACCGGGCTTATTAATATTATTGACCACCACGCTTCGGGCAAGTACAACCGCCAAGGGAAACAATGGAACAGCCTGTGTAACGATTCTAAAGATAAATATAAAGACGGAAAACGCGTCGGGGCCGAACAACAAACCCATATTGTGCGCAACAGCGGCAGCAACCGTTGGGAAATGCAACGCCCCGGTTCAGCCAAACAAAACTATGAAATAGCCAAAAACAGCCCTATCCGCTCAGTACAAGACGTAATCAACATGCCTATTACCGTTACCAAAAAGGACGAACAAGGCCGTCCCTTGGAAGGAAAAGGCAAATATGGGGAAAAAGTAGTTTACTCCTACTTTCAAGGCCAAACCAACCGTATGGCTTTTTTAGGCAATAACCTCATTTGGGCAGATCAAGCTACCAAACGCGATGGACAAACCGACCACATTGTCCAATTTGGGCACAACGGTAAAGTAGCCCAAGCCTTTTGGGGGCAATTAAATGACGGAACGGATAAAGCTATTATTGCCGGCTACAAAGCCGATACCTATGATCAGCACCAGGATTATGATAAAATCTTTGAATGTCCGCCCACATTAAGTGTGGAAGAATGTTTAACAAAAAACATCCCCACCAACCAACCCGCGGCGTCCAAACCCCAAGAGGCACCAACTAATACCCGCTCTGTCAACGGGCAAAATACGCGTGTTTCTTCTAAACAAGAACAAACACGCCCTAATACAACCCGGGCACGTCCTGCAGGCAACACCCCGGCCCCCCGAAGCCAGGCCCACCCCGTTAAACAGGACCAACGAAAACCTGACCGCAATAGCGGCGTGGTACGTCCTGCCTCCACACGAGGAAGCGCCCGCGGAACAACCCCAATTTCCCCCAGTCAAAACAAGGTAGTAGGTTCTGCTTACTACCTGTAACCTAATAAATCACTTATTCCTTTCAAACAGGACCTATACCCCATATAGGTCCTAGGGCCCTGGTAAAGACGTTTGTTTTGTGTTATCCTTTCAGTAAGGAGAATAATTATGAAAAATTTATTTGCCACATTAGGGGTGTTATCTATTCTTGCTTGTTGTACATTGTTAAATGCGCAAGAAACGCAGTTTGTTAAACAATTACTCAAGAAAAACAATTTATCCAGATTGTCCGAAACTATTGAGCGCAAAATCGTATCTGCTACCTATGTGCCTAATGCTTACGTTCCAAAGTACTGGGTAGAAAATTCCCCCAAAGCCCGGGAACGAGCTTTAGCTCAAAAACACAAGTCCCCTTCTTCTATCCCCGTACTAACAGATAAACCGGTGGCCCTAGCCGATGCCCAAGGGCACCAAAAAGCCCAACACTCTATTATGCCCTCCGCCGTTACCGTATTGGGCTCCCCGGCCATTAAACTTGCCGAAGAACGTGCTATTACGTTTTTGCGCCGCCAAGCGCAAGAAACTACCGTAGCAGAATATATTCCTCCGCTGGAACGGGAACGCTGGAGAGACGAATTTGAAGCCCTCCGCGCCCTTTACATCAAGGCAGAACCTACTAGTCCGGAGGATTTACCACAACATTTTACACACCAAGTCCCCCCGGCAACAGCTGCTTATTTACAAAAAGAATATGCCAAACTCGTTCAATTAATCGAACAGACGAATAAAGATTTGATGCCTAAAGTAGTTTATTCTTTTCTACTTAACGAAGGGAAAAATTTCTCTCAAGAAGAAAGAGTTTTTATTAACAAATCCATTGACGCGGTACGTACGCAAGGTGCCGTTTTGCTAAAAGCCATCAATACGGACCCTTACCTGCTTGTGCAACGTAAATATTGGAACCGGATGTTTGGAGCTTTTAACCCGTTGCTCAAAGGTGTGCTAGCTAAACCGACCTCCATTTTCCGCCAAGATAAACGTGAATTTGTTTTCCAGGAATTTGCCTTACATAATCCGGATGGGTCAGCCCCCTATTTACCGAATTCCAAAACCATGATTGCCGGTGAAGATGAAGAGGATGATGATTTTGACGAAGAACAATACGCCGGGCAACAGCAAGACTATCGGCGCCGCGCCGCGCGGATGGCGCAGGAACGCCAACATAAGGCCGCTATGATAAAATTGGCCGAAGCCGAACGCGACGAACTGATTGCCCGTCTTCCGGCCAATCTGCATATTGCAGTAATTAATGATGACCGCTTACCGCTTGTCAATTTTGAATATTGGGCTAAAAACGGTTGGCTGGGAAAAAATGCAACCGTATCCACCTTTCAAAATGGTTTTAATTTTATGAAACAAATCAAACGCGGTGTCCGTTACGATATTGTAATTACCGACTTAGTTTTACCGGACGGAGGAGTATCCATGATGGAAAATTTCCGCATTTTGGATTCCAACGCAATTGTATTTGCTTCCAGCAAATTCTATCCCGGAGATGGGGACGATCACTCTGCCCGCGACCTGTTTAACTTTGGCATGGATGGATATATTTGGAATAATACGAACTTAAACGAAGGTTCTTTTGGCTATTTACAATATTTACGCCAACTCAATAACTACTATTACTACAAAAATAAATATAGTTGGGACCGATAAAGAAGCTGTTTTAATAACCATCCCCCGAACTTCGTAATCGGGGGTCTTCCATGCGTGCCGTTATTATTAAACACGCCGTCATCCCGTACTTGATACGGGATCTCACCTTATTTGCAGGTAGAAAGCGGAGGCGATTCCCGACAACAACCTTCGGGAATGACGGGAAGAAAAAATAATAAGCGGTGCAGATGCTGAATCAAGTTCAGCATGACGTATTATTTGGTGTCATCCCGTACTTGATACGGGATCTCATCCTTTTTCTCCCCCTCATCCCGGTACTTACGCACTCGGCCTTCTCCCGCAAGGGGCGAAGGAATAAAAAGGGGTGCCCCGGGCAGACGAGGGTGCTCGGGGCAAGAGTGTGCTGGTTGGTTGCTGCTGATATTATGTTTAACCCACTTAATCACAATCCGTTGTTTTTAAATTCAACATACATGCCTCTTTATTTGTTAAACAACGTATAGTCTTGTAAGTGGCTGTATATCCACTAGCCCAACCATATTGGCTACAGCCTCTCCCATTTGTCATCCGAACAAGTCTATATCCCGAGGTGCATCCACCAGAGGAATCTAGTTCTCCAGTATAAGACTGAGCATTAAGTTGTTCTCCGGCACTAACCGTGCCACTGTCCTGCCAACTAGTATACTGCCATGCAGTGCTATTACAAGAAGCCGTCCTTGTCTGCAAGTCACAAGTTCCCGTCATAGCTTTGCCGCCTTGTCGTAGAGCCTGTTTGGTATAACAACCTCCTTGCCACGCATCTTTTGTCCACGTACCGGTTGAATAATTACACTCTACCGTTCTTGTTTGAGTTCCACACAAGTAACTGCCATCCGAACAAGATCTGCTAGTGGCGGGCCTTGGAGTCGGGCACTCATATCCGCAGTTTGTTCTATCATAATTGGGAGTCCACTCATTATTTTCACAACTGTAACTGATTGTCATCTCTCCACGCGTATAATCCCCATCACAGTCAGTTGTTCCTCCGTTAGGTGCCGGGATACACGCACTATGGTCCCACGCGTCCAATGCAGTCCATACGCCACTGGTACTACACGTATATTGCTGTACTTCTAATCCACAAGTATCTGCATTGTAATTATCTTTACAGCTACGCGTGTTATTGGGTTTATTTTCCGGATTACAGCACAAATGTTTATCCCACGCCGGTTCTGTCCATGCGTTGTCTTGGCATGTTACCGTGCGCGTCATCTTGGCATCTACTCCATTATCACAATCCAATTCTTCTTTGGGCTTCTCCGGGCACTCACTCCAATTACTATACTCCCATTTACCCGTTTTAGTATTACACGTTACCGTCCCCGCTGTCTGCGTACCACAAGCACATGCTTTGGTGGCTTCTTTCTCTTCCTCTTTACACGCTATCTCACAGGCTGTGGTATCCCACTGTGGCTCTGTCCAGCTACTCCCATTGCATTGGCTTGCCCGCGTCGCTGTCCCACTGGTCCACTTAGGGTCTATTGCACTACACGCT
>JAGCXL010000010.1 GCA_017961295.1 Elusimicrobiaceae bacterium | reverse complement strand
GGTCGCTTCATCTAAGTTAGCGGCAGCTTTGGGAGCCGGAGCAGCTACAGGAGCCGGTTGTGCTACCGGTGCGGGAGCAGGCGTTACCGCCGGTTGAGCCGCAGGAGCTGGTTGTGCCACAGGCGGTTGCGCCGCAGGTGCAGGTTGTGCCACAGGCGCGGCCTGTACGGTTGCGGCCGGTTTACCCGCATTGGCAATTACAAATTTAATGCAATGGCGAATCGTCGGGTAATCTTTTAATTGGATACCGTCTTGTTGGGCAATGCCATAATGATCGCGCATACCGGCAAAGAGTTCGGCTTGTTTGACGGTATCAATACCCAAATCGGCTTCCATATCCAAGTCCAAATCAAGCATGTCTTCGGGGTAACCCGTTTTTTCGGAAACCATATTCACTACTTCTTTGGTAACGGTGGCTTCATCCAACACTTTAGCAGGCATAGCGGCTACGGGTGCCGGTTGTGACACGGGAGTCACAGGCGCAGCAACAGGTTGCACCGCCGGTTGCACATGAACCGTATTTACTTTGTCTACAAAAGCTTGAGAACCTTCCATTACTAAGGACGGTTTAACCCCGTGCTGGTAATTGTCTTTAATGCGAAGCGTGTTTTGCACCACTTCTAACGCAGGCGTTTGCTGACCGGAAATTGCTTTGAGCCAAGCGTCGTGTTTGGCGTTGTCGTAAATGCGCGGTTCGCCCTCTTTCCATGTACCTTCTAATAAGGTCATACCTAATTGCGAACCAAACCCAGCAGCCAAACGCAAGGCATATTTAAAGTTGTAATGCCCACCCTTGCTTAGCGTAATGCCAGTAAGTTCCGGGTCGGCTTCTTTGAAGTTAGCAATCGGTGGCACGAGCCCTGTATTTAAACAGCGCACCGCAATCGCGTCTTCCAAACCAGCCCCCATGGAGTGCCCGGTAAAACCTTTGGTGTTACTGACAATTACGTTGCTTACATCTGCCCCAAAGGTAGATTTTAAGGCGTAAGCTTCCGCGCTGGCAGAACCGCCGCGCGCAGGTGTGTAGGTTTCGTGCGAGATGAAAACCAGTTGCTTGGCAATATCACTACGGTTTAAACCGTAGTCTTTTTCAGCGGCGGATACCAAGCGGTTCATTACGCTGGCTACATGCCCCACATCTAAACGCGTAACGTGGAAACCGCTGTTGGAAATCTCCGTTTCCAACAGTTTGGCTAAAGGTTTCATACCACGTTTTAATACTTCGCTTTCTTCTTCCACCACCAAAGATACCGCACCCATGCCAACAATCATACCATTGCGACGGCGATCAAACGGCAAGGCGGCTTTGGTAACGTCGGCCTCGGTAGTAGCCGCACCGCTGGCCAAGAAAGCCGTTAAAATCCACTCGCTGACGTTGTCGTTAGTAATATCGTCGGCACTAATGACAATCACGCGTTTGCAGCGGCCTAGGCGAATCCAATCTTGCGCTACGGAAATAGCTTGCGCGGTAGAAGCACAGGCGGCACTCATGGCAGTTGCCGGCCCGCGGGCGCGAATCCATTGGCAGAAGTGAGAGTGGGCAATAATAATGGTTTTTAAAATAAATTCAGACGTAAACGCTTGCGGCTCCACTTCTTTATCTTTGAAGTTTTGCTGATACCAGGCTTCCATTTCGGCTTAGAGAGCCGGGTCGGTAATTTGGGCAATAAATTTATCACAAAATGCGCGGACTTCTTTGGCGGTTTTGTTATTTAGTAATCCTTCCACGCGTTTGGTAAGGTCCCCCATCAGGCTATTGGCAACCGGGAAGGCAGAAGTAAAAATAACACCCGTTTCGTCAATCATTTCAGCCGGCAATCCCCAGCGGTCCGGCAAGTAGCCGCCCGTAGAAGTGGGTTTGTAATAAAGTACCAGCGGGATCCCCGCGTCTTTAAGAGCTAACATACCCGCCGCAATAGCTAATTGGAACGAGCGGTCCATGGATTTGACCCACTTGGCAGGCAGACCAAATTCTTTTTCTAAATCAAACGCACCGCCGCGGGCCGAGAGCTTAATGGCTTGCGAGGCAGACGTGAGGCGTTCAAAACGGTGATTTCCATCGGGGGATTTGATGACAAATTCCACGTGTTTATCAATTTGTTTTTGCTGAACGTCACTGCTGACGGGCTCAATCATATTGCGGCCGGATAAAATTTCGTCTAAAACTCCTTCACGGAAAATTTTGTCCCAGCTGCCGGGGCCGCCGGCGGCGATACCACTAATTACAATCGGTTTTTTCATAAGCTCCTCTTCATCATATACTACGTCTTGCGTTTGTGTTTTAGAAATTTGGCTTTGCGCCTTGACACTTTCGGGCGCGTTGGTTTTTACCCAGTCTACGAAGGCCGGGTTATAAGTAGCGTTGTCGCCAAATACGTCGGTACCTTTCCAATCTACATGGATACCAGACGAAATAAAGTTGGCAAACAAATCGTTAAATTCTACAATACCGCCTTTTTTGGGGTGGTTGGAAGCCACAACCTTAATGTCTTTTTTATCGGCTAACGTACTGGTAGCTAATGCGGAAAGCACCCGTTTGGGGCCACACTCTACAAAAAGACGCACGCCGGAGTCATAGTTAGTTTGCAACTGTTTAATCCACTCCACCGAATGTGAAATCTGCGTGACCATGAGGTCTTTGATTTTCTCGGGGTCACTAGGATAAAACTCCGCCGTGACGTTGGTGGTAATGGGCATAGTCGGCGCGTGGAAAGTTAATGTATCTAAAAACGCGCGGTACTGCGGCATGGCCGGGCGGACAATTGCGGAGTGAAATGCGTGCGAAACCGGGATTTGTACCGCCTGGATACCCAGGGAGGTAAACATGGCAATCGCATCATCAATAGATTTACTGGCACCGGCAATCACGGTTTGCGTGGGACAGTTTTTGTTGGCTACGGCCACATATCCGCTAATGCGGGCAAGTTCCGGCTCTACTTTTTCCACCGGGGCCGCAATAGAGGCCATTTTTCCGTTGTCTTCTACGCGGATTTCACTCATTACTTTGCCACGTGTACAAACGGCTTTTAAGCCATTTTCAAAATCAAAAATTCCGGCAGCCACCGCGGCGGCATATTCGCCCAAGCTGTGGCCCATCACTACATCGGGCTTAATACCAAAGGACGATAACAGACGCATCATGGCAATATCTGCCGTTAAAACGGCGGGCTGGGTCATTTCGGTTTTCTTAATGGCGGCTTCACGCACAGCAATTTGTTCTTTGGTCTCGCCGGGTTTGCTCCACAGCGTTTCGGTTAAGGTTTGCCCGATAATTCCCACCAGCAAGCGGTCGGCCTCGTCAAACGTGTCTTGTACAATTTTGTACTTGCTCGCCAAATCCTTCATCATGTCCACATACTGCGAACCTTGGCCCGGGAACATAAAACAAACTTTGGGTTTAATTTCGCTGGGCGTAAACGGATAAATGGCTTTCATGCGAAGGTGCAAAGACTCGGTAGTCCATACATCTTGCTTGGCGGCAATCTTTTTGAAAAATTCAATTTTCTCTTTGAGCTTTTCCGCAGACTCTACATTAATAGTTACCGCAAAGCGTCTCGGTTTAGCGATGTGATTTTGATAAGAAATGCTAGGCAAGTACGTCGGGTCTAGCACCGCGGCCAAAGCGGCTTTATCTAATACTTGGTAAAGTTCCTCCTTGGTATTGGCCGAGAAAGTAAGCACATCGCTTTGGATTTTTTCACCCGGCACGTGCAACAAATATGATTCCCGCTTTTGCGCTTGGGCGTTAACCGGCGTAGCTACGGGCACCGTTTGCGCGGGCACCGCGGCAGCTTGCGCCGTAGCCGGTTTGTGTAACAAACTGTCGTTCATTTCTTCCATAGCTACATGGAAATTCGTGCCGCCAAACCCAAAGGCCGACACGTTCGCACGGCGGATTTTTCCGTCAGGCCATGCTTCAGCCTTGGTAATTACGCGGAAAGGGCAGGTGGCCCAGTCTACGTTGGGGTTGGGGGTTTCAAAATTAACAGAGGGCGGCAATACCTTATTATATAAAGCTAAAGAAGTTTTAATTAAAGCCGCAATTCCGGCTGCCGCTTTGGCGTGGCCGATTTGGCTTTTCACACTGCCTAGTCCAATAGTGCCCGGCTTGGCATACGGGCCAAAAGTTTCGGTTAGCGAAGCCAACTCTACTGCGTCGCCCACGCGAGTGCCGGTACCGTGTGCCTCAATGAGCCCCACATCCGCCGGCGTATATTCCACTTGTTCAAAAGCTTTTTCTACGGCAATTTTTTGACCTTTGGGGTTAGGAGCCGTAATGCCTTTGCCTTTCCCGTCTGAAGAAGCACCCACGGCGCGGATGACCGCATATACGCGGTCGCCGTCTTTGACGGCGTCACTCAAACGTTTTAAGATGACCATGCCCGCGCCTTCGGCCATGACAAAACCGTTGGCACGCGCATCAAAGGGATAGGAACCGGTTTCGGACAAGGCACCAATTTTGCAGAATTTGATGTAGGCAGAGGGAGACATCATCTGATCTACACCGCCCGCAATGGCCATATCAAAGTTGCCCATGCGAAGCCCGTTAACAGCCTGGTCAATAGCGGCTAAAGAAGTAGCACAGGCCGCATCTACCGTAAAGTTGGTACCATGCACATCAAACACGTTAGCTACGCGCCCGGCAATGACGTTGGCCAGTTCACCGGGCATAGAGTCCTCGGTAACGGGCATAAATTTTTCGCGCACGCCGGCGTCCATTTCGCTGATGAGTTGCTCGGCCGCTTGCGGAGCTAAAGATTTATAGGTAGGAGTTTCTTTTAAAATTTCATAAAGCCAGGGGCGGTTAAGACGGGTGTTGGACATCTCGTTCTTCATACCCCCCATGGAGTTACCGATAATGACCGCGGTACGGTTACGGTCAAAGTCTTTTTTATCGTAACCCGAATCTTCCAACGCCATGCGGGTAGTTTCAATGGCTAAGTGCTGAACGGTATCCATCTGCTTGGCAATTTGGGGCGGAATACGGTATTTTAAGGAATTGAATTTGAATTCTTGCGGGATAAAACCGCCGATTTTGGAGTAAAGTTTGTCTTCTGCTTTGTGGTCCGGGCTGTAGAACAGTTTGTAATCCCAGTAAGAGGCGGGAATTTCCGTAATACAGTATTTACCGGTTTGAATATTGTTCCAGAACTCGTCTTTATTTAAAGCTCCGGGCATGATAGCACCGATCCCTACTACAGCAATCGGTTCCAGGTTTTTTTGTGTCATGATTTCTCCTAACGCAGAGCCCTTTGCCCTACATTTCTATATATACATTTTATTAAATTTGGCAAAATAGCCTGGTAAATTTGCCTAAAAATTCTTGACAAAATTTAATTTGTATTGTTAGATTTTTTGGTAATTTTAGAATCTATTTTAAAATTATCGTCGAAATTTATGGGAAAGGAATCAAAGAAAAAAGCAAATTTGCATCCAAATTTGAAATTACAAATTGCAAATTTTGGGCTGATTTTGCGGTTTTGGCAAAATTATAAAAATGAAATAGCCCCGCTAAAAAGCGGGGCTACGCAAATTATCCTTAAAATAACTAGGTTAAAATTTTAGCTCTTCTTCCGGCAGTTCCGGAACCGGAGAACCGGACTGAGCAGCAGGCGGCTCTGCCGTTTCTTCTTGCGTGGAAGGGGTTTCGGCCCCTTTGATATGTTCCAACTCTTCAATTACGCGAAGCAACGTGGGTTGGAGTTTATTAACATATTCCTGTTCAAAGGTACCTAAACGCTGTTCCAAACGGCCCAACCGCGCTGTCATATCCGCCTCGTGTTTTTGGGTGGAAGCCTTAAGTTCTTGCAAATGATAATGCAGTTCCTTAACATGTTCCTTCAAATCAGCCAGCTCTAACGCAGCCGGAGCTTGTGGGGTTTGCAGTAAAGAAGCGCGCGGCGCAAAAACCGGAGGTTGCGAAGCAACATCTTCCATTTCTTCCGTTTCATTTTCCAAATCTTGCTCAGCTTCCACAGCCGCATGGTACTTGGCAATAAAAACGAATAACAAAATGAAACAAACTACAAAACCGGCAATTTGCCATATGATCATATTTTCCATAGTTTTATCTTACCATATTTCTATTTTTTATGTTTAGGCTTTTTTTTATACAAATCTTCCTGCGCTGCGCGACGAATAATTCCTCGGTGGCTGACAACTACAAAGCATACCCCAAAAAGGGTCAAGCCCACCAATGCGCACACAATGGCCCGCCATAACAAATTCGCCGGCAACGGACAGAGCCAGTAAAACAAACCGCCCAGTATTAAAAAACCGATAAAATTAATTAAACTAAATTTAAATTCCAATTTCATTTAATCACCGTCCCCGTTTTACCTGTTTGATAATATACAATACGGATTTCTACGCCTTTCTCTTTGGCTAGCCGTACTGCGTCAGGGTGCAGCACGCTGGCCCCGTTTAATGCCAACTTATACATTTCGTCAAAATCCAATACCTCATAGCGTTGGGCTTTTTGGTTTTTGTTGGGGTCGTCCGAATAAACACCGTCTACGTCCTTAATCATTTCCACATGGGCTGCCCCCAACTGATGAGCCAAAAACACTGCCGAAACATCCGAACCGCCGCGCTTTAGGGTAGTAATTTCTTTGTCCTCTCCAATCCCTTGAAAACCGGCTACAATCGGTACATGCCCTTTTTCAATTTCCTTAGTCAGGCGGTCACCTTTTAGAGTTAAAATATCGGCTCCGTTATGCGTGGCGGTGGTAACCAACCCGATTTGGGAACCTGTTAAAGATACGGACGGAACCCCCAACGCGCGCAAAGCAATTGACAACAGTGCCACACTGACGCGCTCCCCGGTAGTAATAAGCATGTCCAATTCGCGCTTATCGGGATTTTTAGCAATACTGAAGGCATGATCCAGCAAAACGTCTGTCAAATTTCCATTGGCAGAGGCTACCACCACCGGTGCAAGCCCCTCGTCCCAACGCGATTTAATCAGCTGGGCCGCCATTAAAAGCTTTTGTTTATTGGCTAGCGTATTGCCGCCAAATTTCATAATGCAAACGTTGGACATACTATTTTACTTGGCGCATTTGTTTTTTCCAGGCTTTTTTGGCTGCTTTTTGTTTTTTAGCTGCCTCACCGGAAAGCAAATCTTCTACACGCTGCGCTTTAACCTGTGCTAAATTTTGCTCGTCTTGTTCTATCTTCTTTTCCCAATTATCCAAATTGGCGCGCTCCGCTGCGATACGGTTTTTCATATACGTCATTTGCGCATCTACGTGCTGGCTTACCACTTGAGTTAGTTCGGCCTTGATAGCCGGTTTTTGATTTTCGGGTGCTTTTTTATATTTTTTGATGAGTTCTTTAATTTGTTTGCGCCGAGCTTTAAATTGGGCTTGTTCAGTGGAAACAATAACCGATTGATCTTTTGATTGTGCTTTTTCTTTAGCCAAACAGACAGGAACTAACAACCCCATACAAAACACAAAAACCATTAATTTTTTCATAAAAATCTCCTTATAAAGAAGTATCTTTTACGCCGGCCTCTTCAAAACCGCGTGCGCGCAATTTACAAGAATCACACTTGCCGCAGGGTTTATCCCCGCCGGCGTAGCAACTCCACGTTAATTCAAAGGGTACTTTTAGCTCAGCCGCCAGGCGTACAATGTCTGCTTTGGATAAGTACATTAGCGGAGCCAACACCTCCAACCCTTGCGTAACTCCTTGTTTGGTACCGCGGTTTAGGGCTTGGGCTGCCGCTTTATAAAAATCGGGCGTACAATCGGGATATCCGGAAAAGTCCACCGCGTTGGGGCCGGCGATAATCGCATCGGCACCCACACTATCGGCCAGAGAACCGGCTAAGGATAAAAATAACAAATTACGCCCGGGCACATACGTAGAGGGAATCCCCTCCCGAACGATTTGCTCCACCGGCAAATCCGGCAACACTTGCGACGGATCTGTAAGCGAACAACCCGTTGCCAACCACGGAAGTTTTACATTTAAAAAATGGGTTTTAACCCCTAGTTTATCCGCAATTTTTCGTGCGGACTCAATTTCCCGCGCGTGGCGTTGCCCGTAGGTAACCGTCAGCGTTTCACACGCGTAACCTTGTGCCAAAGCCCAATACAAACAGGTAGTAGAATCTAATCCCCCCGAAAAAAGCACAATCGCCTTTTTGTGGGGTTTAGCACTTTTTTGTACGGAAAAAGGCTCGGCTATTTTCATTACTCCTCGCTGCGTTCGTTTAAAATTCCCTGTATTTCAAATTCTTCCATGGCTTTGATGTCTTCTTCGTTTAGCGTGTCCATGTATTTAATAGCGTAAATAATCAGCGTGACACGCGGGTCTTTGGCACCGTCGGCGGCGCTGTTATACTGCCCTAGCAAAATAGCATCGGCCCCTTTGCTTGCGGCAAATTTCTTACCCCGGTCTACGCCCATTTTAATTACTTCGCGATCCGGCTTTAAATTCTTAACACGCAGTAGCCCAATGTTTCCATAGGCCCGCGTAATTTCTTTGGCGCTGGCAATCACTTCCAAATCTTGTACCTTGGTAGGGGAAAACTCCGGCCCAACCTGAATCCAATCTAACGAGCTGGTATCTAAGGTAGCACAACCTACCAGTAGTGTGGCTAACGTAATAAATAACCCTATTTTTTTCATACACTCTCCTATTTTTTTGAAGCGGCAAGTTGCCCGCAAGCAGCCAAAATATCGTTGCCCATACTTTTGCGGATGGTAACACCAATCCCCATGGCTTTAAGCCCGGCTGCAAAATCTTTGACAATTCGGTCTTCTGTCTTTTCTCCGCGGCCCAAATTGCACGCAATTAAATTTACGTGTAACAAATAATTATCTTTAATACTGTAAATCCAATCGGCCAATTTGCGGATATGCTCCGGGCGGCTGTTGACGTTTTCTAGTACGGAATATTCCAAAAAAACTTGCCGGCCCGTCATAGCGATATATTCTTCCAACGCTTTTTTTAAATCGTCCAAATCAAATTTACGGTTCACGGGCATCATTTTGGAACGCTCCTTATTATCCGCGTTATGGAGTGAAACCGCCAAATTGGCCTGTGGCAAATCCACCGCTAATTTATGCAGTTTGTCCGCAATGCCCGACGTGGAAATGGAAATATGCCGTGCCCCGATATTAAGGTGATTTTCACTGGAAAGTTCCCGCGCGGCTTTAATTACATTTAAATAGTTTAAAAGCGGTTCCCCCATCCCCATAAAAACTACGCCGGAAATGCGCTCTCCCAATTTTTCTTTGTGCAGATACTGGTACCACATTAGCACTTGGTCGGTAATTTCCTCTTGAGTAAGGTCCCGCTTAAAGCCCATTTTGCCGGTGGAACAAAAACTACAATGCAGTGCACACCCCACCTGGCTGGACACACATACACTCCACGTATCTTGCGGTTTTAAAAGAACGGTTTCTATTTGCAAGCCGTCTTGCAAGGTAAGTAACGCTTTGGCGGCTTTGTCTTTACGGGAAACAACAATTTTGCTGACCTGAAAACTTAAAATAGGGCAATCTGTTTTTAATTGTTCACGCAGCTGCGCGGGCAAACTGGTAGCCTCTTCCCACGAGTTAATCCCCTTGGAAAAAATGGCCTCTTGCACCTGTTTAATGCGGAAATTAGGCAGCCCCGCCGCTTTAATATATTCTTTTACGTGCTCAAAGTTCATACTACTTATATTATACATTTTGCCGCAAGTAGCCGCACTATAAACCTGCGCTATTACGCAAACAGGCAGACGGTAGGTCTGCCTGTTTTTTAAGCCAAAGACAATTTAGTATTGAAACGAAGGGGTTCCTGGACCAGCAGCTTCTTGAGGGCTGCCTGTGTCAGCGGCACAAATTTGATAGTTCAAATCTTCTGCGGTAGGAGTGGAACCCTTATAGACATTCTCGGCAATACAATAGGTTTTTCCTGTCCTGTTTGTTGTATTATGATGAGAAAGGAATTTCTTATACTGTAGATACCTTTTTCCGTCTCTAGTTACAGCACAACCCACTTGCCCACTGGCGTTCAAATCACAATGTCCCCAAGCAGTACTCCAAGTACACTGGTCAGCGTTCTTTCTTTTTTCTTCCGTATTACATTCAGTATGCGGCGTTGCGTTAAACTGGACATCCAAAGCATTCAAGTCCACGGTATAAGCACCGTTTCCTAAATAATAAACTTCCAGAGCGTCCGCTAACGCTTCCGTCATAGTTTTGGCTTGCGCAAAGCGGCTTTTCCATACTGCTTTTTGGTATTGCGGAACTGCCACTGTGGCTAACACACCCACAATTAAAACAACTATCAAAAGTTCTATGAGTGTAAAACCCCGGGTATAAGAATTTGACACAAGTTTGGTTTGTTCACGTATGTATTTGCAATTCATTTTTTCTCCTTACAGCACTCTTTAAACGCGCTAAAGTCTTTTATACAGACGCTTTACAACAGGGACATATCCCCCCATTGCCGCCAATGGAAACTGTATCAAAAAAAAAAAAACAAGTCAAGCAACTTGCGTTTTAAACGGCGGGTAACGACTCAAAAAATAAACAACAAAAAACCCCAAACAAAAATGTTTGGGGCTCTTGGTTGTGAAATGTATACTAATTATTTTTCTTCTTTTTCTTCGTCCAGTTTTTTAAGCGTAGGGAAGAAGATGATTTCGCGGATGGAGTCTTGACCGGTAAGCATCATAATAATGCGGTCAATCCCAATACCCATACCGCCCGTTGGCGGCATGCCCGATTCCATGGCCTCAATATAATCGGCATCTAAAATGTCGGCATTTTCGGCATCTTCGCCTTTGGCAATGGCTTTGGCGGCGGCTTGGTCTTTAAGGCGTTGTAGCTGGTCGGCCGGGTCGTTAAGCTCGGTATAGGCGTTGCCCAACTCTTGTCCGTTTACAAACACTTCAAAGCGTTCTACCAGTTCCGGGTCGCCGGGTTTGGTTTTAGAGAACGGACTAACGGCGGTAGGATAATCCAGCGCAATGACCGGGTTATGATAATCCGCCAACAGTTTACTTTCAAAAAGCTCATCAAAAATGGCACTGTCGCTATCGTCAGCGGAAAATTTAATGCCTTGTTCGCGGGCTACTTCTTCCAACTTGGCACGATTAAACTGGCGGCCGTTTAATACCTCATGAATATCATGCCCAAATTTTTCTTGCCACGCCACCGGAATATAAAGGCGTTTGTACGGCGGGTGCAGGTCCACTTCGTACCCGCGGAATTGCACTTTTTCCACGCCAATGGCTTTGGCAGCGTTTCCTAAAATTTCATCAAACAAGTCCGCCATGGTGTTCACGTCCCCATACGCCTGGTAAAGTTCCATCATGGTAAATTCCGGGTTGTGGGTAGTGTCAATCCCTTCGTTGCGGAACATGTGACCGATTTCATAAATGCGATCCAGCCCGCCGATAATCAACCGTTTGTGGTGTAGTTCCAGCGCAATACGCATATAAAGCGGCATTTTAAGCGCGTTGTGGTACGTCTCAAACGGGCGAGCAATCGCCCCGCCGGAAGAAGGGTTTAAAATGGGGGTTTCTACTTCCAAAAATCCTTTCTCATCCAATGTCTTGCGAATAGAAGAAATAATTTTGGCACGTTTTACAAAAATATCTTTTACTTCTTCGTTAGCAATTAAATCCAAGTGGCGTTTGCGAAAGCGCACCTCGGTATCTTGCAAGCCATGGTATTTTTCCGGCATGGGGCGAATCGCCTTGGAAAGCAAAGTCATTTGGGTAACTTTAATCGTTTTTTCGCCGGTTTTAGTAATAAAAATATGTCCGGTTACCGACACAAAATCCCCTACCGCAATATGTTTTTTAAAGAAAGTGTAAGCTTCTTCCCCCAGGTTATCCTTGGCCACATATAATTGGACACGGCCCGAAAAATCGCGCAAGTGCGCGAATGCGGCCTTTCCCATTAAGCGGATTTGCATTAAACGCCCGGCGGTTACGGCATCGGCATTTTCTTCTAAATTTTTAGCATCTGCACAAGAAATTTGTTTTTCGCAACGGTTGGGATACGGAGCAATCCCCATTTGACGAATTTCTTCTACCTCTTGATAGCGTTGTTTCATAATGCCGTCTAAGGCATTGTTGTGTTGTTGTTCGGCCATAAATACCTCTATGTAGTGATTAATTATATTTTAGCAATTTATCGCGCACAATGTGCTAAAATACAAAGTATGAAGAAAAGTACTTGGGTGTTTATAGCTGTTTTATGTGTCATCATTGCCGGGGGATTGGCGTATCGTCATTTTGCACAAGAACGCGATTCGCGCGGAGCGACCCGGCTCATGCGCGCATTGGAAGAAAACGACACCGAAAAAATGGAAAAACTCCTTAACGAACAGGAAGTAATCCTTCGTGATAAATCGGGGCAAACGGCTTTATTTTATGCTGCACGTCATGTTACACAACCTCAAGTGATCCACAAATTATTGTTGGCCGGGGCAGACCCTTTGGCTACGGATAAATTGGGCAATACCCCCCTAATGGTAGCTGCTCAATATAATCCGGCCCCCGCCATTACATTAGTGTTGGCACGCCAAGGCGGCAGTTCTCCTGCCCAGCAACACAACAAAAACAAAGCCCTATTGCTGGCGGCGAAACACAACTCCTCGCCGGTTATTAAAACACTTTTGATTGCACACGCCAGCCCCCATTTTCAACAGGGACATGAACACTATGCCGCAGATTATTTAGTGGAAAACGAACAACTGAGCGAACAAGAAAAAATAGATTTGCGCCAAGCAATGCTGTTGCTGGAAATTTTGGAGGAACGGGAGAAGTTTTTTGCGGTTGAATCTCTCCGCAAACCACAATTAAAACAAATGGACTCAAAACCAGAAACTCCAAAAACCTCCTCGCTTGGCACTCCCGCCCTTCCTAAAGGGACAACCCTGCAACAAGAAAGTTCCGCAAACGCCGATTGATTTCTAGTGCATTACCTCAGCCGGTTGATAGGATTTCCCGTCTACCCACACGGTATCCGCTGTGATTTTGTCGGGTACCCGAAGTGCAATTTCGGTCACTTGTTCCCGCACAAAAGGAACTGCTTGAAAAACGACTTGGGAATCAAAACGGGCTAACCAATCCTCTAAAGAAACCGCTTTGTTCCCATTTAGTAATAAATCCAATACAACAGGCACATACGAATTACGATACGGCAAAACAACAAACACAGCCGTATGATAACGCCAGGGCGCCCCTGTTTTCCCATTTGCTAAAGTAAAGCGAGAACCGTTCGCCGGTTTTAAAAATTCCCCTTGCTTGGAATATACCGTCATCAAGTAAATACGGGTATCTTTCCAAATTTTTGGTTGAGAAATAACTTGTGCCGTAAGTATTTTAGCGGTTATATAACTGCTAAAATAGCACTCCTCTTTGACCCAACGATAGGTACGCTTGCGATGGGCTGCATGCACCCCTATATTATGATCTAAATCTTCTAAACGCGCGTCGGGCCGGTCATATAACACAACCCGTTTTTGTACATTTTTCTCAGCTTTGTTTACTACGGCCGCAAATAATCGGGCCGCCTGCTCGGGCAAAGAATTTTGCAATTTATTTGGTCGCGGCCATGTATAAACAGCCTGTTTGCGATGCTGCGGAAGGGTTTCTAAGAGAGAAACCCAACGTAAGTAATCTTCCTGCGTAGGTAAAGGCCAAGGAAATTTTTTACCGGAAAAAAATTGGTGCAGCCACGCTTGCACCTCTGGGTAGTGCCTTTGGTAAAAAGCAGAGGCATTTTTAAAATCAAAAGGCTCCCTGGTAAGCATAAATCCGTCCAATACCCCCACCTTATTTAAATCAAGAGAAGCGGAAAATGACTGCTGGGAACTATGCGAGATTGCATACATATTAAATAAATAAAATGCCAACGCGCGCTCCTGTTCGCCAGAGGAATCAAAAGAAAACCAACGCTCCCACAAACCCAAGGGTTCGGTTATATGTTGCGTTGGTAAATAGTAACGCATATATCTAAAGTGGTTCAAATAAGCCGGAGAGGTCGCTTGTATTTTTTGCGCAAGTGCTCCCTCGGCAAGCGTCCCGGCCGACACGACACTGCCCAACAAACCCGTCACTGCTAATAAAAGCCACCTTTTATGCATGTTAATAGTATAAGAGAATTTACCCTATCTGACAAGAGGTATCAAAGACCGCAAAGCCGAAACAAAAGCCCTGTATATTTCAAAAACTACAACTGTTTTTCTTGCTATAATAATAAAGATGAAATGGTTTTGGGGGATTTTACTACTTACGTTATCTGGACCTTATTTGGAGGCCCAAATACATGATCATGTGCAAGTTGCACAACAAAATATGCCCGCTGTGGTTACCGTTAATACCCTCAAAAAAGACGGCAGTACCTATACCGCTACGGGTTTTGTACTAACCCCCGACGGCCTTATTGCCAGCAACCGGCATGTACTACAGGATGCCCTTTACATTAACCTTACCTTTAACAACGGAACTATTTCCGGCGAAGCAATCCCTTTGGCACAAAGCGATACCGTGGATTTGGCTTTGTTAAAAATACAAGCTCACCATTTACCTTATGTTACACTGGGGAATTCCACCACCGTACAACCGGGCCAAACCATTACCGTCATCGGTAATCCGCGGCGGCTACAAAACACAGTTACTTCGGGCATTATCAGCCAACTTCGGGAACAAAAAAACGGCACACAATGGTTCCAAATTAGTGCTCCTATTTCCCCCAGCTCCAGCGGAAGCCCCGTATTTAATGCACAAGGGCAAGTAATTGCAGTGGCTTTTGCCAGTTTAGCCGGAGCGGAAAATCAAAATTTAAACTTTGCAATACCGGTTAATTACTTAACTCAGTTAGTAGAGAAACAGCAAGTCCAATTACCAACTCCCAATGTGGTTGCCACACCGCAACATCCCTTTTGGCGCCATATACAGAAATCATGGCAAATTTCAAAACGTTTATGGAACCGGTGGTTTCACACCGATAGTGAGGGTTCTTTATGAAACTTAAAATATTGAAATGGTCGTTCTTCTTTTTTTGCATCGCAGCTTTTATTTTTTTACTGCTGCCGTTTTTGGAAACTACCCCGCCGCCTACTCCTGCCCAATTGAAGGCACAACCGCAAATAATTACTGCTAATCCATTAGCGGCCATTGCAAAGCGTTTAGCAGGAATATGGGGCCGCCAACCGGAACGCAAACCCCATTTATCCTCTGCGCAAGAAGCCGTTAATACGAACAAACAGCTATCCCCCAATGATTCATTGATCATGGCCCGTGCCGATGCAGAACCCCCTGCGTTTTCCGATCCTGCCGATTTACAGTCTTCTTCCATCCCGCTTCCTACACCTCAAGAGGCCGATTACGGCAATGCTACTTTTCAAACCGACAACGGGCAATGGGTCCTCGTGCGCCAGACAGCCCCGCAAAGCGGGCAGCCCGGCATGCACGAAGTAAATGTGCATGAAAACCCGTACGATCGGTACGTAAAGCAGGAACGATCCTTGCGGGCTGTCCCCCAAGAAGGCAAAACAGAAATCCCCGATTCCAAATGGGCACGCTTAGTTCGCCCCGTCAAAAAATTTTTGGGGTTGGATACGCCAACCCCAGTAGGAGCCAGCCCCGTGCAAGTTGCCCGCGAAGGAGACACGATGCATAGTTTAACGGATACTGCACAACAAGCCACCGAAATCAAACAACCCATCGGCCCCGATCGGTTACCTCTGCCGGATATTACCCCTATGGAGTGGGAGCAAATGACTCCTTATGAACGGGAACAGCATCAAATTGCTCACTTTTCCGAACTCATGAACGGCACGCGCAGCGTAGGAGATGCCGCAGAAATTCTGGCTAATACCAAATACGCACAACCTAAAGACGAAGAAACTGCCCGTCAAAAAGAAGGTTATAAACGAGGGTTGACGGAAGAAGGAAAGGAAAAAATAAAAGAAGGAATTTTCCGCACCATGCAAGCACGCGCGCAAGGCAAAGAACCGGTGGACGAATTGGCTTATATGGTGGGTTGCAAGAGTACTTCTTTACCGGACACATCGGGCGTCTGCCACGTAGCACCGGAGGGGAAGGGAACCCGCACTCCTCCCATGCCGCAGAACATTATAAAACGAGAACAAGATAAAAATGCAGCCCTTTTTTATCAAAGTACCCATTATGTTTTCCCAAAGGGGCTACCGCTTACCCCGGTATTAGGTCCTACCACGCCGGAAACAATTGAACAAATGTCTGGCCCCACCCAACAAACGCAAGATGCGGCCGAAATTTATCAATTCTTATATCAATACAACAACTGTGCCTCTCAAACTTGCTACTGGGTGGCTAGTTCCAACCAAACGGATCCTCAATTAAGCGATGCTATCTCTATGGCTAATGCGACCCTTAAGCCGGACCCGCTAAACACTTATCCTACGTATAAACAAGCGTTCATCGCTTATAAATTGGCTCAATTAGGGGATCAAAGCTCCAAGGAACAGTTGGAACGAGCTCGTAAAGCGGCGGAAAAACAATTTGAACACAACTCTGTTCACTATGTGCCTTACACAACACAGCTTATGCGCGATACGCAAGAACAAAAAAATACCGTGTTTTATGTAGATGATGTGGCACAAGCCCCCCATGTTGCAACAGATATCAATAGTGTGTTCTTTGCCTATGGAAAAGAGCCGCTTACCAAGGCGCAATCTTCCATAGAAGCAGGCAAGTTAATTACACAATCCATCGTACAAAATGCCGAAGACAACAAAAAAGAGATACAATCCGTCAATCGCCCTATGTATAAAGAAACCGTACGGGAAAATGTACAACACAAGTTGGAAGAGTTAGACCAACAAAAAAAACAAAATAAAGATAAAAAAGGTAAAAAATAAATTTTATTTGTAGCCTTAAATTGGGTATAATTTGTAGAAAGGTGCTTGCGCGCACGTGCGCGTAAGTGTGATGTTTTAGTACAAGGAGAAAATACGCATGAAAAAATTTGCTGTGTTAGCTGTAATAATGGCTAGCTTGTTTGCCATCTCCTGCCGCAAAAATACATATGACCGTTTTGATCCTAATCAAGACTACGAACGTTTTATTAATGCCCACGTGTTTGCCGCTTGCGAAGCTGTGGATAAACCCTACGCACGTTACTCGCTGGCCAACATTATAAAACGCCCCGGAGATTATACCCCGTACGAAGATTACTACAAAGTGCAATTTATCAACGGCCCCTGCAAAGGGGTTTCGGTATGGACCAAATATGTTATTTTAAAAACACGCCCGGTAGAGGATGCTTCTTTGTTAGAGTCGGGCACGTTGGTAATCCGCAATTTTGACAACCCCCAAAGCCAAGATATCAATGTAACAGACCACTGGAATTTGGCAGTAGTCATGGGTACCGACCGCGCTAAAAAAGGCATTGTGGATTTGGGATTCCCGCGGGATAGAAATGATTTTTTCCCGGCGCGGGAAAGTGCTTACATACACAATGTACGTACCATCGTTAAACCCGATTTGAAAGATGTTCGCAATTTTATTAAATAGGAGAATATATGAAACTTTTTCGCTTTTGTGTCGTTGTATTTGCCGCCCTGTGCGCCGCCCCGTTTATCTGGGCAGATGATGCAGACCCCGTTTCTACCGAAACCATGATTATTGACGTCCCCACCGCGGAAGTATTTGACCGCTACCAAGCTTCTTTCTTAACCCGCGTATATGAACATGGTTCTTTCATGGAAAGTGTGGATTTTGGTGTTTATCCGCGCATCAACATTGGCGTAAGTTTGGCCATTGATAATTGGATCGGTTCTTCCACCTCCGTCAAGGTATTAGACCCAGATTTCCAAGCCAAATGGAAAATTTACGACGGCAATTTGTACTTCCCTGCCATTGCTATCGGTTACGATGGCCGCCGGTACGGATATGGGTATGATGAAGACAGCCGCGAATATGTGCGCAAAAAAAACAACTATTTAGATGACCGCAAGGGCGGATACCTTACCATGACACGTGAAGTTTTTATCCCCGGGCTCACATTAACCGCGGGAGGAAACTTTTCCGATTTTGACTGGGACGCATTTTACATGTTTACCGGTTTGTATTACAAAATTCTTCCGCAAATTAACTTACTAACAGAGTGGGACAATATCCGCAATATGCGCGATTCCCGTTTCAATATGGGAGCCCGTTTCTATTTACATCCCTCATTGGCATTGGATGCTTCCTTCCGTCGCATTGGCCGCGGCGATGAAAGCGAACGCATCTTACAGTTACGTTATGTAACTACATTCTAGGACTCGTATGAATCAACCTACCGTTGCCAAACCGTCTTTTCAGCGCCGCACGATTTTTATTAAAAAAAATCTACAAATACGGTACATGGCGCTCATCGTTACCTGCGTATTGTGCGGGCTTGCTATTATGACGTTGGAATTAATAGCTACGCTTAATGATTTATTTGATGCGTATCCTATACTTATGCAACCTATCTACGATGAATTTATCCCCATTATATCGGACTTTTTTTATAAAATTGCAATCTACGTGCTTTTAGTAATTATTATTTCGGCGATTGTGTCTCATAAAATGGCAGGGCCTGTATATCGCTTTGAGCAAACATGCAAAGCCATTGCCAAGGGGGATTTTTCGCAACGGGTTCATTTGCGCAAAGGAGATCAACTCATAGAGTTACAAGATGAGTTTAATAAAATGATGGACGTGGTAGAATCCCGCATTAACAACAAACCGCTTCCCTAGATTTATGAAAAAATTATATGTGTTGGTATTGATATTTGGCGCCGCGCTTTGCTTACAAGCTCAAAGCAACTATGGCCTTCGATTTTCCAGTTTGATGAGCGATGACCTCACCTTGGAAAATGCCATCCGCTTAGGGCTGGAAAATAATTCTCAGTTTTTGTCTGCCAAGGAAGAAATTACTGTCGCGGAACAAAAACTTAGTGAAGCTAAACTACGCTATTTACCGCAATTTGCATTACAGGGAACCGCTTCTTGGTACAAATCTGATTCTGCCATGGTACTGCCGGAAGCAGGCATTAGCCGCCTTTTGCCGGCTACCAGCACGTTGGAGGAAAACAATTTCTACGGGGTGGGTGTCACGGCAACTCAATACATCTACTCCGGCGGGCGCATTAATGGTACGCTCAAGTTGGCACGTACGAATTTAAAACAAATGCAAAGCCGTTATGAAACCGTTCGTAATACCATTGTGTTAGATATTAAAAATGCGTTTACCCGTTTATTATATGCGCAAGAAAATGCCGCTTTAACCGAAAAACTCTGGAAGGCCGTAGAGCATTGGTACACTTCTACAGAAGGTTGGTCCGCTCTGCGGCAACAAGCTCTGTTAGCACAACTTAAATCCTCCTACAGCCAAGCCCAAAATGAACTGGTTCAAGCACGCTTAGCTATGTTAGTAAGCCTTAATAAAGAAATCAATGCTCCATTAACAATCTCCGGCCAATTGGACCCGGTTCAAATCTCCGGAGACTTGCCGCATTTCCAACTATGGGCCACCGAATTTAGACCCGAACTTAAATCGGCCATTTACGCTTTAGAGTTAGATACGATTGCAATTGATTTAGCCCTTTCTAAACGTTACCCCGATATTTTGATCAATGCTTCTTACGAACGCGTGGGAGACAAGGGATTAGAGGACGAGAACAGACAGGTATCTTTAGCCGTACGTTTACCCTTACCTTACAGTTTTTCACAACAAATTACACAGAAAAAAGCCGAACAACGCAAAAGTACCTTGCGTCGCGCCGCTATTGAAGATCAAATACATGTTCAAGTGGCTGCCAGCTATGAACAAATGGTTTTTTGGCAACAAGAAGCACTGGACCGATTAGAAACTTATCAAGCACTTACTTCGTTAGTAGAACGCAATTTAAAGAGCGCCCCAAAGTCCGGGACGACCGGTTTAGAAGCGTTGCGCGAATATTTATCTGTTGCGCAATCTTACTTGGAAGCGTTGCGTGAAAATCACATCGCCAAAGCCCAGTTGGAATGGGCAATCGGCAAGGATTTATAATGTCTACCCTGCGCAAAATAGCTACCTGTTTAGGGTGTCTGTTGTGCGCACCTTGTGTTTTTGCCATTACTCCTCAAACGGAAGATGAAATACTGCGGCAATTTATGTGGCAGCGTTTTATCGATTTACCTAAAGAAGACCGCCCTAAAATTGGCTTGGCTTTATCGGCCGGCGGGGTACGCGGTTTCGCTCACGTGGGTGTATTGGAAGTATTAGATAACGCACAATTACCTATTGATTATTTGGCAGGAACTTCCATGGGTTCTGTCGTAGGCGGCTTTTATGCGGCAGGGCTTCCTGCCGATAAATTATGGGAAATAGGGGAACATATTACTTTAAAGACAATCACGCCGGATTTTAATACGATAGGACTATTTAAGTTTTTGTTTGCACACAAGTTGCCTTCGTCAGCTAATTTATCCAAATTTTTTGAAGATAGATTGGGAGACAAACAATTTGAAGATTTAAAAATCCCTTTTTCTTGCAGTGCCATGGACATAAAGACAGGAGAACGGGTTTTATTTAATTCGGGCCCTTTGGCCATTGCGGTACGAGCCAGTATGAACTTGCCCGGTGTATTTGAACCCGTCCAGTACCGACACCGGTCTTTGGTGGACGGAGCCGTAGTGGATTACCTACCCACGGAATCTGTGAAACAAATGGGGGCAGATTACGTCATTGCCTCTGTAACACCTTTTGACTTTTCATCTAAAACACCAACCAGTATTTTAGGATATGTCAACCGAGTTAGCGATGTGCGTGCGGCTGCTATGATTGAAGAAGCTTCTAAAAGAGCTGATTTTGTAGTGACTACCCGCGTATTGGATATAGGCACCCTGGAGCTTAAAAAATTGCACCAAGCCGGCGAAATGGGTGTAAAAGAAATGCACAAAAATTTAGGAGCTTTGCAGGAGGATTTGCTTCTCTATGCGTTACCCTATGTGTTTAAAAAATAATTTTTTGTTATGGCTTAGTGTGTTGCTATTAAGCGGTTGCTCCACCGGATTCTTGGGGCTCGCTCCGGCCGGGGACAAAAAACAATATGCCCGCGGACGTGACTTGTATGACCAACAGCAATATCAAGAAGCCGTCAAAGAACTAAGCAACTATATTTACAAAGCGGGCAACGTAAAGCGACGGGAGGCGCGCGCTTACCGCTTATTAGGCGCCAGTTATGAACAACTAGGGCAGCTAAATCAAGCATTAGAAACTTATTTGGAAGCTTTGGAATTCCACCCTAAAAATATTCCCTTGCTCTTAGCCGCGGCTTCTTTGTACCAACGGGCCGGGCTAACGGATAAATCCCAAAATTTGTATGATAGGGTGCTTAAACTAGATCCTACTAATTTAGAAGCACTTAGCGGCCAGGCAGAGAACTACCGTACTTTTGGGTTTTATTCAAAAGCCCGCACCTATTACGACCGTTTTTTTGAATTAAATCCTGCCGCCGAGCCTCTTTACCGGGCCCGTTATGCAACTACCTTTTTAGAACAGGGAAACTTTAAAGAAGCTTTTATCCACATTTCCATGGCACTTTTACAGGATGCCAATCAACCCGATTATTGGCTAATTAGCGCCAAAGCTTCCTTTGGGTTAGGCCTTGCAAAAAACGCGTTATCCGACCTTGATACCGCACTTACATTGGCACCGAACCGGATAGATTTACAACTCTACAAAATAATAGGACTCTATCAAACGCAGCAGTATGCGCAGTCTTTACAAGCGACGCAACAATTTTTAAAAACACATCCGCAAAATGCATTAGCACTTTTGCTAAGTGCGCTCAACGAACACAAGCTGGGTTACTACGCGCGGACACGCAGGCACTTACAACAAGCCGCCCAAGAAGATCCAAAAAGTTTTGTGGGCCGCGTAGCCGCCCAGTTACTTACCGAGTGGAAATGATAAATTCTCTCTTTGAAAGGAAATGCCTCCGTTCTCTAAAACGGAGGCATTTTTGTAATAACTAATTAGATAATTTACAACAATTTACCGGCCAAATCCGCCAGGCGGCTACGCTCGGTCTTAGTGAACGTAATATGTCCATAATTTTTTTGACCTTTTAAGCGATCAACCAAGTACGTAAGTCCGTTAGATTCCACATCCAAATACGGCGTATCAATTTGATACGGGTCCCCAGTAACGACCACTTTCGTCCCTTCGCCCGCACGGGTTAAAATCGTTTTCATTTCGTGCGGAGTAAGGTTTTGGGCGTCGTCTACAATCATATATTGCCCCGGCAAAGAGCGGCCGCGCATATGGGTAACGGAAGCAATTTCAATTTTGCCGCTGTCTAATAAATAATGCGCTTTTTCTTCACCTTCGTCCGGATTTTTGCGATCGGCCAAGAAGGCTAAATTGTCGTAAATAGCCCCCATCCACGCTTCCAATTTTTCTTCTTTGGTACCTGGCAAAAATCCTAAGTCTTTTCCCACAGGCACAATAGAACGGCAAACTACCATGCGACGGTATGCATTATCGTCCATCGTACGTTGCAGCCCGGTCGCCAGTGTAATAAGGGTTTTACCTGTACCGGCAGTACCCACCAAAGTCACTAAATCCAGGCTGTCATCCAGCAATAATTCCATAGCAAAGCGTTGTTCTTTATTTAAAGGTTTAATCCCCCATGCCATGGGTTCCTGCGAGGAAAGCGGGCGAAGTACAAATTCTCCATTATTCGATACGCGCCCAATAGCCGATTTTTTGCTACCATCGTTGGTTTTTAAAATCACAAACTGATTGGCCATAAAAAGAGTTGGATCTAAAGCCAGTTTCTTATCGTGATAAAACGCATCAATTTGCCCCGGTTCCACTTCCAACTCACTTACCCCGCTGTAGAGTTCGTCCACATTGACTTTATCCGTTATATAATCTTGTGCATTAAGCCCCAGGGCTTCGGCTTTTAAGCGCATGTTGATGTCTTTGGTCACTACGATAACGGGAGAGGCATTTTTCTTATAGGAACCTTCCTTCTTCCCCAAAGTGTAAGCGATATTTAAAATAGCATTGTCCGCCTTATTAAATGCCATGGAGTAAGGTAAAGAATTAGGCAAATCCATCACAATTTTAAGCGTTCCGCCGTCTTCTAATTTGACACCTTCATTTAGCCGCCCTTTTTTACGCATTTCATCCAACATGCGGGAAACCATGCGCGCGTTCTTGCCGCGGGTATCCCCTTCGGTTTTAAAAGCATCCAATTCTTCAATCACCGCCATAGGGATGATAATATCATTATCATCAAAAGCGCGTAAACAGTTAACATCATGTAGCAAAACGTTTGTATCTATGATGAAAGTTTTTTTCATAATCCCCTCCGTGCAAGAACCAACTAATTATAGTATAATCCTGTAAAGGGCAAAATCAAGGTCCCTTGCTCTCATTGTAGCATTATTTGGACGGATTTTATGAAATACCTTTGCATCCACGGTCACTTCTATCAACCTCCGCGCGAAAATGCGTGGCTGGAAGAAATAGAACTGCAAGAAAGTGCTTTCCCTTTCCATGACTGGAATGCACGCATTTGTGCAGAATGCTACTCCCCCAATGCCTTGGCACGGGTGCTCAATGAACGTAAAGAACTGACCGATTTAGTAAATAACTATTCTCACATCAGTTTTAACTTCGGACCCACTTTATTATCCTGGATGCAAGAGAAAGAGCCCGAAGTATATCAAGCTATTTTGGAAGCAGACCGGCAAAGCCAACAACATTTTGGCGGACATGGAAGTGCTATCGCACAGGCCTATAATCACATGATTTTGCCTTTGGCCAACGGACACGATAAAGAAACCCAAATTAAATGGGGAATTTATGATTTTGAAAAACGCTTCGGCCGCAAGCCCGAAGCGTTGTGGCTAGCTGAAACTGCCTGCAACACCGAAACGTTAGAAGTATTGGCAGCCAACGGTATGAAATTTGTCATTTTAGCCCCCGGACAATGTTTGCGTGTACGCAAAATTGGAGAAGAAAAATGGCAAGAAGTAGGCGCAGGCGTAGACCCCAAACGTGCTTACCTATGTAATTTACCCAGCGGGCAAAAAATTGCGTTATTTTTTTATGATGGGCCTATCTCACAAGGAATTGCTTTCTCCGACACGCTTTCTTCCGGAGAAAAGTTCGCTTCACGCTTACTGAGCACGTATAACCCCGGGGAAGAAGCGCAGCTTATGCATATTGCAACAGACGGGGAAACGTACGGACATCATCAAAAATTTGCCGAAATGGCTTTGGCTTATTGTTTAAAAACAGTACAAGAAAAACCGGACGTACACCTTACCGTTTACGGAGAATTTTTAGAAAAAAATCCGCCGCAGTATGAAGCACAAATCCGTGAAAATTCATCGTGGAGTTGCTTTCACGGCGTGGAACGTTGGCGGGCAAACTGCGGGTGCAATTCGGGTATGCATGGGGCTTGGCATCAAAAATGGCGCGGGCCGCTTCGCGCGGCGCTTGATTTTATCCGCGACGAAATGATCAAAACCTTTGAAAATGTAGGCCGTGAATATTTTAAAGAGGTTTGGGCCGCGCGTAATGACTATATTGAACTGATTTTAGACCGTTCTTTAGATGCACAACATCAGTTCTTTCTGCGTCACGCTACCGAAAAAGCTTGGCAAAACCGCAGTGCCGCTCTAAAACTGTTGGAAATGCAACGCATGGCTCAGCTAATGTACACCAGTTGCGGTTGGTTTTTTGACGAAATAAGCGGACTGGAAACCGTACAAATTATGCAATACGCATGCCGAGCTATGGAACTGAATCGGGATTTAAGCGGTGTAGATTTAGAACCGCAATTTATTAAAATGTTAGCCCAAGCTCCCAGTAATCTGCCCGAAATTAAAAACGGCGCGGTTGCTTATGAACGCTACGTAAAACCGCAAGCAGCCAGTTTGGAATCCATGGCTCTTTCGCACATTGTTACCCTACTAGCTGACGAAACCGTAAATCCGCAGCAGGCTTATGCGTGTGATGTGCTTAAATACGAACCCATCAAACTGGCCGCCGCCAACATGGTACTTTGTTACGGTAAAATAACTTTAAAATCCCGCATCACGTTGGAAGAAAAAGAAATTCCCTTCGCCATTTTGCGCCGAGGGACCGCCAGCGTTACCTGCGCGGCGGGGGCAGAAAATCCGGATCTTGTTTTTGAACAACTCAAAACTTGTTTTGAAAACAAACAGTATGAAGACGCTACAACACTTATCCACACTCAATTTAAACAACAAATACCCTTAAACCACATGCTTATGGACGTACGACGCAAAGTAGTAGATCAGGTGTTAAAACGCATGGATACCCGCACAAACCAAGTGTTTGCGGATTTATTTGAAAAGCAATATCCCGTAGTGCGCGGACTTCAACTATTGGGCACACCGATTCCCCCCACCTTTGCTACGGTAGCTGATTTTGTACTGACGGAAGATTTAGTGGCTGAGTTTCGCGCTGCTGAGCTAAATGTGAACGAAGTAGAAGAACTCATGGAAGATGTAAAAACGCTAGGATTAGATGTATCCAATGGGAAAGTAGCCCAGGCTGTAACCGAAAAATTAACCTTCTTAGCTTTTGCCTTCGCACGCAATCCACACGATAAAGTGGCAGCCCACAAATTGGTAGAGTTTTTAAATTACATTGAAATTTTTGGCTTTACGCCGGATACAGTTAAGGCGCAAGAATTTGTGTATTTTGGCCTACGCAGTTTAGGGGAAGAGAGCCAAAAGAAAGACATTTTACGCGCTCTGGCGCGCAAAATGAAAATAGCCTTCTAATAACAAAAGCCCCCGTTAGGGGGCTTTTAAGGGTGCAGGTGTTAAGAATTAATAGCAGTCACTTCCCATCTTACATTCGGTAGTAGGCATATTTTGGGTAAGAGAGTTGATGTCTGCGTTTTGGACCGATTGGAAAGTTCCGCGCCGGATGGTAGTAGGGTCTATGAAATCGCCTTCCATAACTGTACCGCGGTTTGCCGATAAGACCGTTACGGAACCGTCTTCATTTTTAATATAACGCCTTACAAGATAGTTCCCCCCGTTTGAAGAAGAAATAATCCATTCGTTTTTGCGGCCTTTTACCGGCATTTTTGTTTCCAATTTTTCTCCTTTTGGTAACTTGGTGTTACTACTGGTTATATTCGCCCAGGTATCTGAAGCATGATTTTTTGAGAGGCGCTGCACCGTTATCTTGTCTTTAGTTTGTGGGTTTTGATAAGTATTTGTAACCATATTGGGCGTAGCGGAAACCCCCGTCATACGATATTCCTTCCCGTTCATGTTCAGTTTGCGCACGTCTTGCGCGTTGGCCTGAATGGACAGATCATAGGTATTCCCTTTCCCGGGGCGTTGCAATTTTTTGTCAACGTATTTTGTTTCTTTGGCCTGTTCATTTCTCAGTGTCCATTCGCGTGCTTCTTGTTGTATTTTCTTGGTTTCTCCCAACGCGGCCCCTACCCGAGCCCCTGCTTCTGCATTATTTTGAACTTTTTTTTGCTGGGCTAACGCGGGCGAAACAATCACGCAAACCGCAATTAATATTCCAAATATTCTGTTCATAAGAAAATTCCTCCCAGTAACTATCTTATCCATAGTATAGGCTCTTTGTTTGTATTTTTCAAGGGTAGATTATCTTTTTTTATCTTTGAGTTTCTTTTTGGCAATCGGCTCGCCCTGTTTAGCGGCCTTTAAATAATACTGCATGGCCAACTTTTCGTCTTTTTCTACGCCTATGCCACGCTCGTACAGGTCAGCCAGTAAAGTTTGCGCAAGCGGACTTTTATCATCAGCGGCTTTTTTTAAAATCTCTGCACCTTTAACTTCGTTCTTTTCCGTTCCGGTCCCTTGCAAATAACAGACCGCCAAATTTACGCGGGCCTCAAAATCACCGGTTTGGGCAGCCATATCATAATATTCAAAAGCCCGGCGGGGAGATTTTTCACACCCTTTACCTTCATTGTAGAGCCCTGCCAAAGCAATCATTGCCCGCACGTTGCCTTGTTTGGCAGCAGTATCAAACCAGTTAAAAGCTTGCGTAAAATTTCGGTCAACCTGTTTTCCGCAATAGTACAAATACCCCATGTCATATTGGGCTTGCGCGTTGCCGGCCATGGCACGTTTGAGTGTTTTTTCAAACGGATTATGGGCATATTTGCGCAGAAAAAACAACGCTACCGCTAGTAAGAAAATAAACAAAAACGCAGTATTTGTTTCAATCATCGGTTCCATAGCAACTCCTATTTTGTTTTTACTAAGTGCCGCTCTTGCAGCGTAAAAACTTCATCTGCAAAATCGGCGGCGTGCACGTCGTGCGTTACCATTAAAATCGTAAGGCCCTCTTCCCGGCTCATGCGGGCGAAATCTTCAAATACTTGCAATTTGCGCTGGGCATCTAAATTGCCGGTAGGCTCATCGGCCAACAACAAAATAGGATGATTGCGTAGCGCGCGGGCAATACTGGCACGTTGTTTTTCGCCACCGGAAAGATCCGCCGGCAATTTATGAACCATAGCCCCCAAACCAAAACGTTCCAATAATTTTTGCGCCTTTTTGGGATTGGGTTTACCCAGCATACGGGCGGGGAGTTCCACATTTTCCAAAAGGGAAAATTCCGGCAACAATCCGTCAAACTGGAAGACAAAACCCATCTTTGTTAGACGCAGTTTAGAGCGGGCCGCTTCTTTTTTTAAAGAGGTAATTTCTTTACCGTCCACCAAAATTTGTCCACTGGTGGGAGCATCTAACATGGCAATCAAATTAAGTAGCGTACTCTTGCCCGAACCGCTAGGCCCAAGTAGTACGGTAAATTTGCCGCGCGCAATACGCAAAGAAACATCTTCTAATACGCAGAGATCTTCTTTGCCTTGCCCATAAATTTTAGTAACGTGTTTAAGCTCTATCATATTAACCGTACCGAATCGCATCCGTAGGATGTACGCGCGACGCTTTAAGCGCAGGGTACAATCCTGCCACAAAACAAATCAAATAGCTACCGCCTACTACGGCTAAAATATCTGTCCATTGCATACGCACAGGAACTTTCGTCAAATAATAAATATCCCCGGGCAGTTCCACAATATTAAAGGTGGCAATAATCCAACATAACAAGCACGCCAGCAAAATCCCCAGTACAATACCCAAGGTAGCAATGACCATAGCTTCCCACATAAAAATACTGCGTATCATTTTAGGGCTGGCCCCGATAGCGCGCATAATACCAATGTCGCGCAGTTTTTCGGTACCTAATAAAATCAAGTTGCTGGCAATGTTTAAAGAAGCCACGCCAATAATTAAAAACAAAATAATAAACATCATGGTTTTTTCTAATTTTAAGGCGGCATAAAGTGTGCTGTTAAGTTGTGCAAATGTGCGCACGTTATACCCATAACCAATTAGTTCATTAATTTTTTCAGCCACTTTTTCAGCTTGATTGATATTGTGTAATTTAACAGCTACGCCGGTGGTACCTTGTTTAAGACCCAAAAAGTCACTGGCGTGCGGCAATAGCGTATAAGCAATAGTGTTATCAAATTCATAATATCCGGTTTTAAGAAGCCCGCTAATACGAAATTTTTTCATTTTAGGGAACATGCCGGCCGAAGTGGAAATAGACTGCGGGGAAATAAGCACCACATCATCTCCCACATCTACCCCCAGACTCATAGCCAACTCCGTACCCAATACTAGTGGAGGCGGCGCATCTTCCGGCCAGTCCGTTGGCTCAAAACTACCTTCTACTACCGAATCCGCCAAATTGTTGATTTTCTTTTCTTCCTGTGGGTCCAACCCGCGGATAATAATACCCAAACTTTGCCCGGCGTGCGTGATAATACCCTGGCCGTAAATATGCGGGGCTGCGGCAGCTACTTCGGGTAATTGCTCAATTAGGGAAATATTTTGCTGATAAACTTCCGGGCTCATACGCCCAAAAACCAAAATATGGCTTTGAGCGCCGATGACTTTATCTTTAATGTCGGTTTGAAAGCCGTTCATAACCGAAAGCGTAGTGATGAGCGCCGCCACGCCGACGGACACCCCCGCCACCCCGATTAGGGTGGTAATAAAGGCAAATAGTCCCTGCCGGCGGGTTAAATAGCGCGTGGCTATACTTCGGGCAAAATTCATAAAAATATTGTAGCAAATTGCGTGCTAATTGCCATAAAAACGGCCCCGGGCAGACGAGGGTGCCCGGGGTTTAATACTTACCGGGCGTTGCACCCGGCAAATTTACACTAGGGGCAGTACTGGGCAGCGTGTTCTCCGCTCCCGTTCCAACAGTGCCCCGCAAAAGCTCCGTCTTCGTCTCCGGCAGGGGTACCCGACGGGCAGTGATTGCCGGCACAATAACTGCCGCTTTCATAAGTGTTGTTGTTGCAAGAACCCGGCACATTGGCATTACAAACCGAACCCTCAGTATAGGTATCCCCGCCGCAAGCTCCGCTGGCGTTGCCGTAACACTTGGAACCTGAATTGAAGGCAGATCCACCGCCGCAACCGCCATTTTCATTGCTGTAACATTCGGAGCCGTTATTATAAGTGGCTTTGCCGCACCCGTACATGCTAGTAGATTGGTTGTAACAGGTAGAGTTGTCATAGGTAGAATCGGTACCGCAATTACGGCTACCACTGTTACCACCTGTACCCTTGGCATAACAGATAGATTTGTTGCTAAATGTACTCTTTGAGCAAGCTCCAGATCCTATTCCTTCACAAGTAGAATTATCAAAAACATCTTGTTGACAACTGGAATTATAAAAAGCCGAACATGAAGATTCTCCGGTAAAAGAGGATTCTATACATCCTTTCATATTACCTTCGCCGGATATGCAGGAAGAATGGTTGCTAAACTCTGATCTTTTACACCCTTGTCCATGTGAAACCTCACAAGAAGAACCATTTGTTACTCTTAAGTCGTTACACTTATCTTTCCATTGCCCTGTTTCTTTATTTCCCGATATACATTTATCTCCTTCCGCAAGTGTTATTTCATTTATATTGTAATACGTCTTAGCCAGGTTGCCGTTCCCCGTTCCTTCCAACACATAGGTAGTGTAGCCATCGGTGATGCTGCCCCCTATCTTTTCGCCGTTTAAACCTTTTTCACACAGCCAGTT
>JAGCXL010000009.1 GCA_017961295.1 Elusimicrobiaceae bacterium | reverse complement strand
TCCCTGGTAGATTAACTACCCAGAAGACCCCCGGAAGACTACCGGGTTGATAGGCAGAGTGTGTAAGCACAGTAATGTGTTCAGCTAATCTGTACTAATCGGTCGTGAGGCTTGGCCGTATTCTTTAATCCTATAGATGAGAATATAAGTGTAAAACTTGTGCTTTTCTAGTTATCTGACGTTGGAAATGATGCGATGATGCGCCTAGTAAGCGTGGAGCAGGATTCCAACGGGAAAGGAGGAGTTGAGATGTAACAAATCCTTTCACAATTTGTTCTTTTATAATAAGACGCTTTAATGAGACTGATATTAATTCCGATAAGGTCACACCCGTTCCCATTCCGAACACGGCAGTTAAGCTTATCAGGGTCGATGGTATTGGCGCCCAATTCGGCGCTGAGAGAGTAGATCGGTGTCGGTCTCATTAAAGCGTCTTTCCTTTTTAAAGGGAGCATTTGGGCTCCCTTTTTTGCTATACTTTTGTTTGCTTTTGTAATTGATTTTTGCTATACTAAGTTATCTTTCGCAGAAGTTTGTGAAAGGCAGCTATAATTTGTTGCTATTTTGGGATTAAAATAGTGGTACTGCCTGTCTTGGGATGGACAGTCCGCAAGAAGAAACCAAAAATAGTCGCTTTAGGCACAAAATTGACAGGGGTCGCTCCCCAGTTGGTTTTGTGCCGAGTGTTTGCCACCTAGTGGCAAACCGCGGCTGTTATATTGGGCTACCTATTTCTTCTTGCGGCTTGGTATAAGAGCCGTATTTTTATACCACAAAATTAGTTTAAAGCGAGAAGAAAAATGAAAAAGATAATTACCCGACGGGGTTTTACTCTCATGGAATTGCTAGTTGTGGTGCTAATCATTGGTATTTTGGCCGCCGTGGCCGTACCGCAATACAAAAAAGCGGTGGAAAAGAGCAAAGTCATGCGTGATTTTACCTTATTGCGTTCCCTTGCCGATGCGCGGCGCTTGTATGAGTTGGAAAACGGGACGGTAAATTGTAATTTGGAAGCATTGAGTATTGGGGTTCCCTTTGTAAAAAAAACGCCTAGTTCCACGGCTCCGTACGGTTGCCCGGATGATGAAACAATAGCATACACCTTGCCCAGTAACAGTACGGTACAGCTTGGACACGGCAGTAATATGTTAGTCTATAGGCGCAGCAACGGATACACTATTGATTATTATACGCATGCGTATGTATATTCTTCGCACGGTGTAACGAAGCAATCGCGTGGATATTGTTATGTGATAGGGGAAAACGAAACTGCCAAACGGGCATGTCAAGCCATTACACATCAAGAAGGCGAAGAAAGAAACGGTCGGCACTACTATTATATCTATTAAAATTTTTCTGTATTTTTATGCTTTTTCCCGCACTATGCCGTGTTTTATTGATTGAATTTAGTCAAACCTTTTTAAAAGGTTTACTTGCGTTCGCAAACAAATTTTTGTTATAATATAAATACATTCCGCGGATAATACGTTGCAAAAGATTTGCAATTGGCGGATAAAACTGATATAATAGTATCAGTTGAAGTAACAGATTTTTTGCGAGAACCATAACTCCTCCCGACGTGAAAACGAAAGGGAAGGAGTTTGTGGCTGTCGTGTTCTCTGTCTTTTCAGGGGGCAAAAAAACAGCCGTTCTTGTGAGAAAAACAGGCAAGTAAAATGAACCTGACAAAAGACCAAAAGAAACAAAAGTCGCAAGACTTAGCTTCTGAAATTACGTCCACCGGCACGTTATTCTTCACCTCTTACCAGGGGTTGAAGTTCGTGGATATGGCCGAGCTGCGCGCTACCTTAGCGCCCACCGGAGCCAAATTCCGCGTAGAACGCAATGCCATTGTGGAACATGCGATTAGCCAAGCCAAAATTGAAGGCGCGGACGCGAAGCTCTTCCAAGGGCCGACCGCCATCGCCGTTGGTGGCGATATTGCCGCCGTGGCCAAGGCGCTCGTGGATTTTCAGAAGAAAAATGCGGCTTTGAAGCTGCGTGCTTGCTACAGTGAAGGCGTCTGGTACGACGAAGCACAAGTAAAACAACTTTCTGCCATCGGCAGCAAAGAAGAAAACTTGTCCAAGTTGGCCGGTGCACTCTACAGTGCGGTTGCCCAATCTGCGCAAGTGTTGCAAGCTCCGATCCGGGATTTTGCCTACGTTATCAAAGCTTTGGAAGACAAGCAGAAATAACGCGTCAGGTTTTCAGTTGGCCTACGTAGCCAACTGAAAATCGGTAAAATCTAAACCCGCCAAGTGCGGTAGTAGCCCCGCAAGGGATAAAGGTACGGGCTTAACTGGGTTAAGCAGAAGGCCGCTACTCTAGACACAAAAGGAATAAACAAAATGGCTAAAATGACCAAAGATGAATTAGTAAACGCGATTGCGGAATTAACCGTATTGGAACTTTCCGAACTCGTGAAAGCAATTGAAGAAAAATTCGGCGTAAAAGCTGCTGCCCCGGCCGTAGCTGTTGCCGCTGCTCCCGCTGCTGCTGGTGCCGCTGCCGCTGAAGAAAAAGACGAATTCAACGTCATGTTGACCGCTGTTGACGCTGCTAAGAAAATTGCCGTCATCAAAGTAGTGCGCGAAATCACCGGTTTAGGCTTGAAAGAAGCTAAAGACCTCGTGGAAGGCGCCCCCAAAGCCGTAAAAGAAAACGTTGCCAAAGCCGAAGCTGAAGAAATGAAGAAAAAATTGACCGAAGCCGGCTGTACCGTAGAACTCAAATAAGTCAACTGACTCATTTAATCCCACTCCCCGTTTGGGGGGTGGGATTACGTACCGTAAGGTACTGGCGACTGCGTAGTGCGTTGCGCAACGCGCCCGATACAGC
>JAGCXL010000008.1 GCA_017961295.1 Elusimicrobiaceae bacterium | reverse complement strand
TTTTGTTTGGTGTTTTTTGCGCTTGTTTTAGCTTTGCGCAAGGTTTTAAATTCATTATCGAATAAAATAATTCCTACTGAATGGGGAACAAGCAATAAAATTTTTTTAAGTAATCTTCTTGTGCAAATGATATTGACTTTATCAAATGTAGAAAGATAGTCTTTAATCTGCCCAGACAATCTTCGGACGTCATCGCTATCTCCTTTTATTTCAAAAGCAATCGTCTTATTATTTCTTAATAAAACAATATCTGCTCGTCTTCTATTTTTTGAAAAAAGTAATTCATTTCCTAAGAGCGGAGTGTGGTATTTTTCAACCAAATAATCAATTAGCTTAATTTTTATTTCATTAGCTAGAAAAGGATGTTGTTCCCTCATAGTTAGATTATAGAAAATAATGGGATCTTTTTTTCCGTATACACGAAAGGGAATAGTTTTACAAAATATCCCATATTTGCACGACAAATGCATGTGGAAGGGGCTCCGTCTTACACAGAGGCCAAAGAAGCCTTATTAAAGTTTTGGCTTAAATCACTCTCTTGGGCTTGGCACGATGTAACCAAGCCTAAAAGCATGATAAAAACACATAAGTACTGCGTTTTGTTGTCCTACAAAAATGTCAAGAAATATTATGCATTTTATTTGGTTATAATCGGGTACAACACGTAATAATTACAGTTTGATTACTTACCTTGGCGGGAAAACCCTTGCAAAGTTCGCTGAGTCCACTGGTCTAATTTATTAACTAGCTCACTTTGACGGTTTGCTTCCATTTGCCTGTTAATTTGCTGGTTAATTCCCTGTTCTACGGCTACTGTCCCTCGTTGAACTGCTACCGAGCGCAAAGAGGTCCTTTGCCGCTTTTGTTGTGGAGCATTGGGCTCTTCATATACATTTTCTACCAGTTGCCCACGTTGGTCATAACCGCGCTTAATATAACGGCTAATTTGCGGCTTGTTCACGGATTCCACATATTCACTAGCATAACCACGTTTTGTGAAAGTACGCGTCTTTAATAAACAGACGACCCCTTGTTGCCCAAAAAACATTTCCTTATAGTCTTTTAAGGAACCGGACCGCTGTTTAGGCAAGTAATTAACCTGCGTTACAAAATTTAAAGCAAGCCCATTTTGTACCGATACACGCTCTACACGGTCATATAAATACGCATAGTAAATGGTTTCCCCATTAGGGCCATGGGCTACTACCGGCCGCCCGAAGCGGTCCTTTTTAGAGGTAGTACGAGTGGGGGTTTCTTGCCATTGTACAGGGCCTTGCGGAGTGGCAAACGGATAAACTTCACTGGCTACTTTTTGACCTTTTTCATACGTCATCAGCACAACGGCCCCTTTATCCTTGCTTAATGTAATGCGGTACGGTCCTTTCCCGGCAGACATCCCGCCTATATAATACTCTTGTGATTTGGGGCATAATGTCTTCCACCCATGGTCTCCCCCACGGCGCGTACCACGGGTAATATCAATTAGGTTAATCATTCCGTCTGCATCATCACAAGTTAAATGCCCGGCATGTTGCATAATTGTATCGCGTTCTTCCGTAGAACCGTATATCACATCAGAGTTAATTGAACGGGCCTGGAAATACTGGTCCGAAAATCCAAGCGAATGACCTATCTCGTGCGTTCCTAATCGTTTTTTGCTTTCCCGTCCTAAACTAAGGACCTTAAGTAACCCTGTATCAGCAGGTAGATAAATGTGGGGAATCGGCTCGTTTAGCGTATAACAGCCCCCGGCACCGCGTCCACATTGCCACTGTACCTCTTTAAAGGGCATAAAAACAAAGTTCACATCACTGCCTTGCTCACTCATTTGCACGCGCACCCCTTGGCGAAGGATTGGCAAAATATCCGCAAATTCGGCCTCGCGCCCGGACTGTTCAATGTGCCGGGCCGCATTAAAAAACCAGTCATTATAGGAATCCACAATCAGACGGCTTAATTTATCGTAGTGTTTATCGGTATAGGCATCCCGCTGTAACCCAATAGAAAGCGTTTGCCCATTTAAGATTTTGCGCAATAGATACTTTTCACCGGTTTTAGAGGGCGTGTATTCATCCACATAATCGGCCATAGCACCCCACGGGGCCGCCAATACACCTAACGCCCCAAGGAACATACAACCTAGTAAAAGTAACATCCCGCGCTTTTTCATAATACTTAGTATAGTGGCGAAAAATTCCTTTTTCAAGACCTATTTAACCCCAACTTAAAAGTCGGGGATTTGTTTCCTTTTGGTATAATGATGATATGAAACAGGGCTTTCCATCTTACGAAGAATATAAAGATTACCTGCTTAAGCATTCAGTAACTACGAAGCGCGCCCCTCTTGTGGGAAGCGATGTAACTCCTTATATCATTGCCTTAGGTGTTTTTATGTTGCTTGGCTATATGGGACTGGTTTTTTTGGAAGAACATGGTTTTGACCCTTTGTGGGATTGGTTTGGAATGGATTCCATGGATTTATTTGGCATTGTTTTTGTGGGTTTTGTATTGCTATTTATAGGTGGCGTTATTATTTCATTTCTTCAAACTTCCGATACACAAACAGACCAACAACATGACCATAATTTAAAAACACTAGCCCGGTTGTTTAATCTTACTTTAGACGAGCAACCCTGCTGTGAAATAAACGTACTGGCCAAAGCACTACATCCTTATTGGTTTAGCGATTACTCAATTGAAGTTTTAGGCAGTTTATACGGGAAAATACAAAACAGATTAGGTGAAATTGTATTTTTACAAAAAATCGAAAAAACGACCAATGAGCAAAATGAAATAAAACGATTTTTTATGGGATATGGACTGTTGGCAATATTCCCGCTGAAAACACATTTTTCCTCTGCTACTATTTTATGCCATGATAAAGAAAGAATTTGGCCTAAATATATGAATAAATGGCAAAAAGCAAATTTAGAAAGTGCAGATTTTGAAAAACTATTTGATGTCTTTACTACTAGCCAAATAGAAGCTAGGCAATTGTTGGCACCGGATACAATAGAAATAATTACCCAAAATTTTAAAGACATTTCCTTGAATCATTTTGCTATTTCCTTTTCACATAATTATTTATTTGTTCTAATTCCTCATGCCGATGAATGGACTTCTCCTCTTTTCTATAAACAACTTTCTTTTTTGTTTCATATCCCTGCCTTGTTTAATTTTAAAAATTTTCCTTACGAGTGGGATACCGATTCTCTCTACCGTCAGCGTTTCCAACAGGACAAACAAAATGATTGGTAAATTAAACGCTACTAGCAGGTTTCCCATATAGGGTACATTCCATTTTATTGTTTTGCATGGATGCCGAATATAATCTATGAAGAAACCTACAATTTAAACTACCGTCATTATGTTATAATTAGGGAAGAAATATTTTAATAATTGGGAGATATTCGAATGTTATTGAATCATTTATGGAAAATTACTCTATTGGGTTTAATGTTTGCATTACTAGGTTGTAACGCTAAAACACCTTCTTTACCGTTGGCTGAAGCGGTCATGCAGAACAAGACACCTGAAGTGAAACTACACATTAAGGCGGGAACAGATGTCAACGGAGCCATTGAAGATGGATTTACCCCATTAATGCTAGCAGCTGAAAGAGGAAATACTGAAATTACACAGTTATTACTCCAGGCAGGTGCCAATGTTAACGCTGCCAATGTAGAAGGAAGTACGGCTTTAATGTTGGCTAGTTACCTCGGACGCACTCATGTTATTGAGCCATTGCTCCAGGCCGGTGCTAGTATAAATACATCCGATAAAATGGGATACACCCCACTGCTTTTAGCGATGCAAGAGAAGCACTATGATATCGCCAAATTATTAATTTCAAAAGGGGCGGATGTTATTGTTAAAACTATTAATGGAAATACTGCTTTAGTGTATGCATGTGGGAATGGGGATATTGACACAACCAAAATGCTACTTGAGCGACACGCGAACCCCAATATCTTTACCAAAATAGGGGTATCTCCGTTAATGCTCGCTTGTCAGAACGGAAACTTAGAATTAGTAAATTTGTTACTTGCAGCAGGAGCAAATGTAAATTTACACGGAGCCGAAGGGGGCTCTCCTTTGTTGCTCGCAAGTCAATACGGTCATGCCGAAATTGTCAAAATTTTACTACATA
>JAGCXL010000007.1 GCA_017961295.1 Elusimicrobiaceae bacterium | reverse complement strand
GGTCGGATGGTTATTTTGTAACTACGGTAGGGATAAACGAAGAGCAAATACGTAAATATATAGACATGCAAGGGAAAGAAGATTTGGGGCGAACAATGAAATTGTTCGGATAAGAAGAAACCCCGGGCGTAAGCCCGGGGATTTATGCTGAAAATTCAAAACTAAAGTACGGCGTGTGTAGTTTGGGTAGCAAAGTGCTTATTCCTTTGCACCGGCGGATTGGAGCAACTTTACTACCTCTGTATGTCCTTTTTCTAGCGCAATCCCTAAAGCCGTTTTGCCTTCTTTATCTCTTATATTGGTTTTCGCTCCGGCTTTTAACAATTCTTGAACAGCTTCTTTATGTCCCTCAAAGCATGCTTCTATCAGCGGAGTATCATTATCCTCATCTGCTAAATTTATATCCGCTCCCGCTTTTAAGAGGGCTTGTATCAAGGGAATATTTCCCCTTCCGGCTGCATATTTTAAAGCGGTAGTACCTACTTTTTTTTGTTTATTTACATTGGCGCCGTGTTCCAGTAAAAACAGGGCTACCGCTGTATGATTCTTAGCGGCTGCCATCATAAGCGGGGTTTCCCCGAATTGATTTTGTATATCAACGGCTGCTTTCTGCTCTATCAGGTATTTCACAATCGGCAAATATCCTTCTAAAGAAGCCAACAGTAATGCAGGCCCGGCATCTCCATCCCTCAAGGTTAAATCGGCCCCGTTCTCCACAAAAAACTGTACGGTTTCCAAATGCCCCAACCCTACCGCAGACAAAAAGGGGTGGTTTCCCTTATCATCCGGTTGGTGAATATCCAACCCGGCAGCCTTTAATTGTTTTAACACTTCCGTTTGCCCTTCCTGGGCCGCCATAATCGCATGGTGCGGGGTGGGTTTTACCCCGGCCGCTAATAATTGGTCCACTACTTCGGTAAATCCGTACGAACAGGCCGCGTCCATCATAGGCCCGGTTTGGTCCTCTTGGGTAATTTGCCCCAGTCTTCCCCCCGCCACATAAATCATCCGGGAAATTTCCTCTTTATTGTTCCAACCCAGGGTAAATTGTAAGGGGGTGCTCCCGTTCCAATTTTGTTTATTGACATCGGCCCCGCGTTCTAAAATCAATTTCACTACTTCGGCATTTCCTTCATTCAAAGTGGCCAAGTGCAGCATAGACGGTAACGGATAGTGCGGCGTTTTGTTTACGTCTGCCCCGGCCAAAATTAAACTTTTAGCCACTTCGAAGTGCCCTCCTGCTAATGCCTGTACCAAGGCAGAATCTTTTTCTTTATTTACGGCATCCACCTCTGCCCCGGCTTTGATTAACTCCTCCACTACCGGCAAATGCCCACCTGTACTGGCCAGCATTAAAGCGGTCCATCCTCCACGTGCTTTGGCATTTACCTCTGCCCCTTTTTGCAAGAGAAGTTGCACGGTTTCTAAATGTCCGTTATCACTGGCTTCTATAAGCGGGGTATAGTCGTTTTTGTCCCGCACGTTTACGGATTTGCCTTTGGATAACAATTGCCGGACTTGCTCTGTATTCCCGGCTTCGGCAGCCTCTAACAAAGGTTGCTGCCCTTTGGAATAAAGATGTTGAAGCCGCCACTGATAAATCCCGTTCCCCGCGATAGCTATTGCCAGCAAACAGGAAACGAAACCAATCCCCCAACCTAAAGGCTTTGTACCCAAGAAAATAGCGGCTACGCTCCCCACACAAACCAACACCGCCACAACCGCCACCGCAAAAATTTGCACAATAACGAAAGATGTAATATTCGTATCCAGCAGGGCACGTAACCGGTCTATTCCGCCAAAACAAAGAATCCCCGATAATATCCCGCCGACAAACAAAGCTACCCACACATACATTTCCCATCCGTTAGACGGCAAAGCCCGTAACAAGTTTAACCATTTAACAACAGCCGGGAACCAAGAAACAATGATCCCCAACAAGCAGACAACCGCCGTAGCGGCAACTAGATACATATACGCCAACCCGACGCTGATACCGTCCGGCCCGGCCCCACGTATCATAGCCGGGGCTACAAACATCCAAAAACATACCAAGGCCAGTACCACGCCGACGTGAATCAGCACACACACCCAAGGATGTTTCAAGGTAAAAGCGGGCATAGCCGCAGAATTTCCCAATGCGCCGTACAAATAAAATAAAGACAAAACCATACACGGAACCAACGGAATACGCGTCATCAGTACACCGCTGGCAAACATAAAACTACCTAAAGAGAGTATTTGTGCCCATACAGGTATCGTTGCTAATTGTTCCATTTATTTTTACCTCCGTACATTCAACATATTTTCCTTATAAAATATTTTAATTCATAATTATACCACTTTCCACTTGCCCATGTCAGCATAAAAACAAAAGATTTTGCATAATTCGCAAAAACCTACCAAAAAGAGCATGCTAAAAGTCGTTCATAAAAAAATCCCCGTCGGGATTTTGTCTCAACGGGGATTTATGCTAATAATTGAAAACTAAAATACGGCGTGCGTAGTTTGGATAGTAGGCTATTGGCTTAAAATTGCTTTTTGGTCCAAGTTTCTTGTTCAAGTACTTGTACAGCATTAGCCCCAGAGCTGCGTACATCTTCATAGACAGGTTCTAACACTAACTTTTGTTGGTTTAAATCATATACGCCCCATTTCCCTTTCTCCGAAACAGCGATTAAGCGTTTTCCTACGAGTGCTTTTACATTGGAGAAAGAAGGGGCTAGTTTCTCTTCTAGGATTTTTGTTTTGTTATTTAACATTAATAGGCCCTGTTTCCCTTGTAGAGATATCTTAAATAGGTCGTTATGAAAGGAATCTAATTTAGAAATATCATCGTATAAACGGGTAGCTAATTTCCCAGATTTTAGATCATAAAAACTCCACTTGTGCCCTTGAGATACTTTTACAAAATCATAGGTAGGAGGTAATATAATATCATCAAATAAAGGTTTTACATAAGATAAATTCGCTTTTTCTTTTTGCCAAATAGTTGGCAGATAAATAATTCCTTTTTTACCATTTACAGTAACCACATAATACCCTTTATAAAATTTCTGTGCAGGCTCAATTCGATCGTATGAAGTGGTAGAAATTTCTTTTACTTTTCCTCCTTGAATATAAAACAGTTTCCATTTTTTATGATTTTTGGCCAATATATAATCGTTTGTCAAAATAGCTATATCTTCATATTGGGTAGGTAACAATTCTGCTCCCTCTACTGACACAAGACCCCATTTATTGTTCGATTTTACCTTTAGCAATAACATACTGAGGGATTGTATCTCATCATACTGGGTTGTATTGGCTTTTTCTGTTTGCTCATTATACACGCGCCACTTGCCATGATTTGTAGATACTACAATGATATTTGTATTTGGCAAGCATTTCATATCTGTGTATATCAGTGGGCTATGATGCCCATTTGCAAATAAACCACATTTTCCGTTTTCACATACTTTTTCGTATCCAGCACAGAATTTTTCATAATTTCGGGTAGCTTGGGCTATAGATGGCATCCCCAATATAACACAACTTATAATGAAAATTTTTTCCAGTTTCATGTTATTTTTCCTTGTTAAAATTTATTATTTTAGATTTCCTTTCTGTGACATTCCCATTGTAACATATTTTATTGTAATAATTATATCTATGCACTGCTTTCTAGCCAGCATTGTCGGAATAAAAAGAAAATATTTATACAAAAGTAGAGAAACTCGTCAAAGTTCGTACGCCATCAGTTGTTTATAAAAATCCCCGTCGGATAAAGCTTCAAGCGGGGATTTATGCTAATAATTCAAAACTAAAATACGGTGCTTCTAGTTTCCCTAGCACTATGATGATTTTTCAAACAGGCAGTAAACAGGCAGAAAATGGCACTTTTTCTTTCCAAAGCGGTAGAAAAGCAGTTGAATATGGTATTCTGATTTTTCAGCAAAACGGCAATAAGAGCTGGTTTTTTGCCAAAGCGCTACTTGTAGGAGTTAGCGGTGAGAAATACCTAAGATATTTGGGTTAATTGTTATTGGCGCATACATTGGCATGCCAATTATGCCATCAAATAGGGGGGATGTATTACTATTGTCCTTATCCTGTCATATTTATTAAAATACTTATCAGATAAATAATTTGGCCCAATGAATAAATGAAAATATTACGATTTCTATTTCTTTCGTTATGGTTTGTCCTTTTGTTTGGCACCGCTTCTTATGCGCAGGGCAATCCGAGTATTGACCCTGAAAAGATCTATTTATTTTCTTCAAATATAGCTGTACATAACGACGGGACTATCACAATAACAGAAGATATCACGCTCAATGTTAAACATCAACAAATCCGGCGTGGAATTTTTCGTGCTATTCCTATTTCAAAATCGGAAAAAGTTCACATCATTTCTTTAACGATGGATGGAGCAGAACATCCTTTCTTTACAGAAAAAGAAGGATCTTCCTTGACGATTAACTTTGGAAATGACGATTACATAAGTAAAGGAAAGCATACTTATTCGCTCATTTACTCATACACAGGGGCTATTGATTTTTTCAAGAACTACGACGAATTATATTGGAACGTTACTGGCAACGATTGGGCCTTCCCCATTGATAAAGTACGTGTGCAAGTAGCATTCCCGCCAGAAGTAAATATATTGCAAGACGGCATTTCGATTTATACAGGTAGAAGAGGAAGTAAGGATAATCAAACGGTGTCAACCGGCAATCTTGCCTACGAAACAACGACATCTCTACGTCCTGGTGAGGAGATGACGATTGCTATACCGTTTGATAAAGGGGTAGTGCAACCTCCTCCTTTAATTTTCAGGTTGTTTTCTTGGTTGCCCTTTTATATTTCACTCATGTTATTGGTTTGGCTGGCACTGTATTGTATCAAAACCTGGAAAAAAGTGGGGCGTGACCCCTTTTATGTAGGGGTAGCGCAATACGAACCCCCGGCAGGGATTTCACCCGCTTTCATGAGTTATATGCACCGAAGAAGGACGAGATCTGACATGTTGGCTTGTGCTATGTTAGATTTGGCCATGAAGGGCTATATTGAGATAAAAAATGAATCTAAGGATATCACATTATCACGCAAAAAAGCTGATACAGAAAATTTACCAAAAGAGGAAGAGGACTTACTTACCAAATTATTTACCCAATCTGACAATTTTATAATAAACAAAAAAGCGGGAGACACCTTACAGTCTCTGGTAAATAATATGGTAAATGACTTTAAAAAGAAAGAGAAGTCTTATGTCGTATCAAACGCAGAATACACGCCGAAAGCATTCCTTCTTTTGATTGCCTTGGGTATAATACCCATCGTTTGTGCTGTGTTGCTTGGACTGCTTGAACCCTTGGGGCTCATACTGTGTTTGTTTCCGAATTTAAATCCCGGAGTATTCATATTTTTTGGCTTCTATTCTTTGTTAAGTTCTCGACCTAAATTGGGGTTAGTCCTCATGTTTGTATTTGTCTACTTTGTTGGGCGGATTGCTTCGGCGGCGGGTATGATTGCATGGTGTGAATTTTTGTTCATGGTCGGGCTATGCGGAACTGTTTTGTACATTTGGCTAATCCCAAATGTAACGCCGTTAGGTAAAGAGTTTTTTGAGTACTTGGAAGGTTTCAAAAAATACATTAAAATAGCCGAGGTTCATCGTGTCGCGGCTTCTAATCCGCTTGAAGCCGAACGAATTTTCTGTAACTACTTGCCTTTTGCATTTGCACTAGGTATGCACAACCAATGGATGAAAAATTTTACAGGTATTTTATCAACAGCAACTATCGGAAAATGTATAGAGTGCGCCGGTGGTACGAGTACTGTTTCTAGAGAATTAACAAAACACATTAGCTATTCTATGTCTACCTCCCGCGGTGATTATAGCAGTGGGAGCAGCCATCATAGCAGTGGTAGTTATGGCGGTGGACACAGCGGAGGAGGCCACGGCGGCGGCGGTGGCGGCGGACGTTAAATACTTGACCTCTCTTGTTAAGCGATAAGGTGGGGGAATTGAAACAAATTCCTACCTAGCAAGGTTAGCATAACCCCAAAAAATCTGCCAAATTTTGCCCAAACCCGCCAAAATTTCTATGCTATCAGTGGCGCGTAAAAAAATCCCCGTCGGGCAAAGTGCCTAACGGGGATTTATGCTAATAAATCAAAACTAAAATACGGTGTGTGTAGTTTGGGTAGCAAGGGGCTGATTTTTCCGTATAGCTAGATGGCTACGATTTCTCCGCAGCGGCTCCTCTTTTGCGAAGTTCTTCTTCTACTTTGATTCGTTGCTGCTGTTCTTTCTTTAGATTTACACCTATTTCATTTGGGGTAGGGGTGGAAATAACTCGTTCCCCTATAGAAAAGCCGTTTTTATCTTTTTGGTTGATATCAGCTCCGGCCTTAATTAGTTGTAATACCCTAGTCCAATTTACTGCGTGAATTTGGTCGTCTTTCCAATGCCGAGGCTCGTCTAAAAGAGCAAAAATTTCTATGCTTAAATCTTGTGGTGATTTGCCTTGTATAGAATTTTGATTACTTAAGCCGGGTGTCTCTTTTGTTATGATGTTGTTAGTTAGTATATAGCCTATAATTATGATGCCTAATAATGCAGCAATAATTATTGTTACTTTCATTCTTATTTCCTCCTTTGGAAAACACAGTTATATTATAAGATATTTTAATACATCGTTGTAAATAATAGCAATTGCGCCACTTCCCACCTAGCCTGGTCAGCATAAAAATAAAAGGTTTACCACAAATCTCAAAAACCCACCAAATTTTCCATGCTATCGGTTGTTTACAAAAAAATTCCCGTCGGGAGTTAATCCTAACGGGGATTTATGCTATAAATTTAAAACTAAAATACGGTGGTTGTAGTTTGGGTAGTACGGTGCTTATTCCTTTGCCCTGGCGGAGCTTAAGAGAGCTATTATTTTTGTATATTCTTCATAACTATGTTGCTCTGCTAAGGTGTATACGGTTACATCTTCTTCACAAACATCCCCATCATGTCCCTTGCAAGTAATATCAGCGTTGGTTGCTAATAGGTTTTGTATTAGTAATAAGTTTTTGTTTTTAACCGCCCACATTAAAGGAGTTAAACGATACACATTATCCACATTACTCATTCCAGCTACTAACTCTTTTTTCAACCAATAAGCATTCACATCGGCATTCTGTTCAATTAGCCATAATGCTTTGTCGGTCCAGTTTTCCTTACATGCCTCGGCCAATGCTGGATATTCCCACTCAGCATTAAAAACACTGTGGTGGGCCTGACCTTTATCTACTGCGTTAGGATTTATTCCGTTTTGCTGGAGTAAATGAGCAATTTCTATAGAAGGTGTATGTACAAAAACACGAATCTTTTGCTTTAAGTCCATATTTCTTAGGTGTTCTTCAATATATTGCTTATTACCTTGCTTTGCAGCTTGTAATAACTGTTCTTCTTGTGGGGTCATTTTTACTCCTTTGCTCCGGCGGATTTAAACCCTTCAAAATCTTTGGGGTCTGCACCAGCTTCTATTAACAGCGTTACAATTTCGGGTTTTACCTTCATAGGGTCCATTCCGTCGCCAATACTCTTTTTCCAATTCCACCATAATGGCGATACCCCTTTATCAAGCCATTTTTGTACATCACTCACATTTCCATTACGGACAGCTTCTTCTAATGCCACAATAGGATAATTCGGAGCTACTATGTCATCTTCTTGAAAATAATAAGATAACTCCGATGGCGTTTCGTCAAATTCAAAATCTATACTGTCAATAGAACTCCCTTGTGTGGTCAAATCTTCTTGTTTATTTGTTGGTTTGTTTGTCATTTGTGTCTCCTTTGGTGTTTCATTTGACGAGCCACACCCACTTAATAGCATTCCGCATACTATAGCTACACTAAAGTATAGTGGTTTGGCAATAAAACATTTCATACATTTTACCCCTTTGCTCCGTAGGATTTTAGCAACTCTATCATTTCCAAATTCTTGCAATTACGAGCAAATGATAGGGCTGTTATTTTTTGATCTTCGTTAATATGATCATCTGGATCTTTCCCATATATAAGCTGTACCGAGTGATAAGCAATGTCCACGCGAGCTCCGTGCTCCAACAAAAATTTTACTTTTTCTAAGTTATTTTGCTTACATCCATCCAATAAAGAAGTCAATGTATAATGCTCCCTTCCTCCACCAAATCCATATTTTTTAATGTATGTGCTCTGCACATTAACATCAATCCCCATTTTTAGTAGATAATCTAATACTGGGACGGATGGAGTATGCACAAAACTCCAAGATAAAGTATCGGCATTAACTTCAGAGAAATGTTCTGTAATATAATTTAAATTCCCTTGCAAAGCGGCCTCTTTAAATTTTTGGTTATTTATTCTTTTTATCTGAGTTTCAAGCCAAGTCATCAGTTTAATATCGTCTTTAAATTTATCAAAAATGCCTTCTCCTTCTTGGTTTTTCCAAAACAAATCAGCCCCATGGCCTAACAACAACTCACACAATTTATAATTATGTTTTTGCGCGGCCAACATGAGTACCGACATATTTGACACTGCATCAATTAAATTTACATTTATGCCTTTCTCTATAAGCAATTTAGCTTGATTGGTATCATTGGTTCGGATAACTTGTAAAAATTGTTCTTCCTGTGGGGTCATATATGATTTATCTCCTGCTAAAAGTTATTCTTATTTTTATTATAAATTTTTTTACTAATAATTGCACTGACGCGACTTCCTACCTAGCCCGGCCAGCATAAAACGAGAACATTTGTCAAAATGCGCCTAAACTCTCCAAATTTTGCATGCTATCAGTGGCGCACAAAAAAATCCCCGTCGGGCGCATGGCCAAACGGAGATTTATGCTAATAATCAAAAACTAAAATACGGAGTCGACGAGAGTTCGTCCTGCATCAATTTCCTGACGGAAATTGCGCCCGGAACCGCCCTCGCGGTACTCGCCTTTGCCTGCGGCAAAACTCGTACAACGCTCCGGGCTTCGAATCTCGACGCGGCATAAAGCAGTTTATGCCGCTCGATACTCCTATAAATTT
>JAGCXL010000001.1 GCA_017961295.1 Elusimicrobiaceae bacterium | reverse complement strand
GTCACCCCCGCGGGGTACCCTATGTTACCCTAGGCACTGCGGCTGCGCTACCCACTAAACGCGGGACTTCCGCCCCCTATACCGCACGCTTTGTAGCGGCCCGCCACTATGCCTTGGTAAAAATTGTAGACCGCAAACTTACGTTCACCGTCTACAGTGACAGCGGCAAACAATTAGACAAATTTGAAATTTACCTGTAGCAGGTCCTTACGGTTTTGGTACAAACGGTTTTTGGTCCGCTTTTTTATTATCCGGGCTCAGTTCTAATTCTTCTAACAAAAGTGCGGGCGAGATAATACTTTGCGTAGGTAACACTTCTTTGAAAAGTCCCGGGGCGGTGTGCATCACAAAAGCCTTATCTCCGGCTGCGCGAATATCCCGCAAAGCACGCGGTGTCAAATCATTAACTTGCAATCCGTAGACGGGCTCCGTTTTACCGTCCACATAAAGCCGTTGTACCCAAGCCAGCGTCTTGTCGTCCCCGGTAGGGAAATCATACAAAATGTATCCGTATTCTAAACCCAATTCTTTACATTTTTGGATAAGTTCTTCCTGCAATTCTTCCCAGGTTTTAGGAGCCCTTGCCTCCACAAACAAATTAGTAAGTCGTTCCCGCGGCAAAGACGTAGGTGTCAAACGGGCGTGCCCGTTGCTGTGAGCACCTTTTTCAAGCGGACGGCTGGAACGCGGCAAATCTACTAACTTTCCGTTTTGTGTCAGTTGCAAGGTTTGTGCCGCAACCCCCTCATCATCCACCGGCATAAATCCCCCTAACGGCCATCCGTCGTACATATCCCAATCCGGCCGATCATACAAATCAATGACGTTAGAAATAACCCGTTGGTTCAGTTTGTCATTAAATGATCCTGATTTTTCAAGTGTTTCGGCATCTTCGGGCAGGAGTTTCTTTAGATTTTGGATATTTTTAACAAATACCGATTCTAAAAACGGGCCCGCCGCCTGTGAAGCTAAGAGTACCGGCCCTAAATAATTTTGTCCGGGTATCGCATCATAAATCGTTTGCAAATCGTCCAAAAATTCCTGAGTTCGGTCGGACAAAAATTCTTCCCATTTTTCCGTATCTTCCCCTAACGGCAACCAAAACGTTTTGGTCCGTGTTTGCTTAAAACCGTCTTTATTACGCAGTTTCGCTTTCCATTGTACGTGCATGGATAAAAAAGCTACTTGGTAAAAGCCACCTAAACTATTTAAGTAATACACTTCCCGTTGCACCGGGGTAATGGACAAATAAAACTGTTCCAAAAACGGGTATTGTTTACCGCGTGCGGAAAACTTTTCCACCCATTGGGTAAGTTGTTTTTCATCCATAACCGGTGCCGGTTGAATTTCTTGTATATATGAACTTTGCTTTTGCGGTACAAAATCGGGCAGTTGGGTTTTAGAATCCGCCGCTTTGGTGCGCAGATAGGCTTGCTTTTGTTCAAATACTTCCGTGGCAAATACATATGCCTGGTCCGTGAGCTGCCATAAGTTTTGGCGGATTGCCTCATACCCCTTGGGAATTTCAACCATACGGCGTGCCCGGTAGGCGTGCTGAGCATAATACGCATCATGCACATACCCCATGCTATCTTGGTGGGCATTACCCACATCTACCCAAGCATACGCAGATAGCACATCATCGCGCTTACGGCTGGGATAAGAAGCCCCCAACAAAGCCGCTACCGTAGGATAAAGATGCAAGTTTTCCAACTTATAAGCGATATAAAAAGGCTTGGGACTGCCGGGGTGACGCAATTTTTTGAGCGAGCGGTCCATTTCTTGCTTCATGGCCTTAAAATACATATTCTCCGGCAATTTTGTAGCTCCGGCCGTGTTAAATAACCCTAATAAAACCGCTACATACAAAATCTTCTTCATATTATTTCCCCTCCGCAAACGGCGGCGGTAACAAGGGCGGCTTACTTTCGGCCTTCCCCGTTTTTTCCAATTCTAAACGGCGTAGCAGTACGCTAGGGGCAATCCCCGATACCGGCACCCAACCGCTCTCGGCCCCGCAAGAACCGTTAAACACATCATAATCATCAGCGGCGGCGATAATTTCTTTAAAACTCACTAAGGGTGTGCCCACCATATCTACGCCGCGCACCAATTCTTTGCGTCCGTCCGGATACATGCGGTACATCAACGTAGGCGTGAGCTTGAACGCTTGCGGAAAGCTGGTTTGCGTAATCGTAAATCCGCCGGATAAATCTTCAATAATCACCCCATAGGGGGCGCGCTGTTTGCGTATTTCTTCCAAAAGTTGTTGTTCCAACTGTTCGTAAGAAGTGGTTTGGCTGGCCAGCACGCGTGTATTGCCCATGCGCGCCACCGGGCGTTTCCCCTCCGCTCCCCGTCCATGCCCGTTGGAAGCGGCAAATCCCTTTACCGGGCTGGAACTCATTAAAAAGTTTTTAAGTACCCCGTTTTCCACCAGCACCACCGGGCGTGCTTGGACGCCTTCGTCATCATAATAGTAAAAACCACGCAGCGGAATATGATTAAAGGAAGGCAAAGTAGCATCATCTATAATAGTAAGCAAAGGTGACACAACTTGCTGACCCATTTTATCTGTAAATGTTTTGCCAAAAGCATCTTCTTTTTGACGGTGCCCTTCCACACGGTGGCCGAGCACTTCGTGCACAAACACCGCCATGGCACGGTTTTTCAAAATGGCGGGAACGGTAGCGGGCTGTGCTTCCGGTGCTTTCGATAAAGCCTCCAATTCGCGGATACTTTGCGTAACGTCGGCTAACAGCTTTTCTTCGCTAGGTAGTTGAGTGGAATCCAGTACATCGTAAAAACCGGCACGCACAAAGTTAGCTCCGTCGGCAGATTGGCCGGAAATCGTATAGTGCAAACGCGCCAAACGCTCCGGATATTTAAGCCGCGTACCTACCGAATCCACAAAATAACGCCGGGCATTTTGCATGGAAAAGCTAAACTCGCTCTCTAATACAAACGGCTTGTTCGTCGTCAAACGCGAAGCTTTAACAAGTAGTTTTTTAATCGGCTCCACATCAAAGTGCAACGGTTTTTCTTCCCGGCAAAAAGTTTCCTGGGGCGGAAAAGTAAAATCCGGCGAATTATCTGCCCGCGCGGAAGCCGTTTGCGTATCCGCCTTTACGCGGTTAAAATCTTGTTGGGCATCTTTCACCGCTTGTTCAGTGGCGTTCCATACCACTGTGGCAAACGCGTGCGGGTCCTCTTGCCACCGGGGAACATCTACGTTAGTAAGCGTATAATAGGTGCGGTCTTTTTTAAGCGTGCGCGTATTATCCATACGTGGGCTGCCGGCGCGCGGGAACACCTGCACAAAAGATTCTTGTGAAACTTGCTCCCTGGATAGCGCCCCGTCCTGTGCGCTTAATTCTATTGTCTCTTGCTCGGTATATGTATAAGACAAATAGTAAATAGGCGGATTTTGTTTTTGGAGCACTTTAAAGGAACGTTTAAGTTGTGCCGATAAAAGTTCAATGGGTTTTTGCTTGGTAATATCGCAATTTTGCTGAGCCGTTGTAGGCAAAACGGCCCCCATTACAAAAAGTAAAAAGAAAATTTTTTTCATAGCATTATTTTAGCATAAAGCAGTGGCACGACGGCACTAAAAATGCTAAAATAAATTAAATGCTGAGGTAGCTCAACTGGCAGAGCAACGGTTTTGTAAACCGTAGGTTGTGGGTTCGACTCCCATCCTCAGCTTTTTTGCTGCCCTTTTTAACGGCATACTTTGTCCTCGCTCGGGTCGCATACCTCCGCGCTACCGCGCGCGTGCCGCCAGTATTGCTCCCTCGCTGCGTTCGCGTCTGCCGCCAAAAATCTTTGCAAAAATACACGCCTTTCTCCCATCCTCAGCTTTTTTGCTGCCCTTTTTAACGGCATACTTTGTCCTCTTTTTATATAATAATATTATGGAACCTGTAACCTCTACCGTATCGATTGCCATGTGGGCCGCGTTTTGGATTACTGTGCTGGCCGCGCTGTTTATTGACCTGACCGTACTTAACAAACACCACGGCCATGTATCTATTAAAGAAGCCGCCGTTATGGTATGCGCGTGGGTCTCCTTGGCACTTCTGTTTGGCGGGGCCATTTGGCTTTTTGAGGGCCCACAACACGCGCTGGCTTTTTACACCGGTTACGTGCTAGAATATTCCCTTTCCGTGGATAATATGTTCGTGTTTATCCTCATCTTTAGCTATTTTGCCATCCCGCACGATTTACAACCTAAAGCCCTTTTGTGGGGTATTTTGGGGGCGGTGTTATTACGTTTCCTCTTTATCTTTGTGGGCGTACAACTCATTTCGCTTTTCTCGTGGACAATTTACGTGTTTGGCGCACTCTTAATTTTTACCGCGGTCAAAATGTTACTGCAAAAAGAAGAGGAGGAATTTGACCCCAGTGAGTCGCTACCGCTGAAAATCTTGCGTAAATTTATGCCATTAAAAACCGATTATCACGGTGAAAACTTTTTTATAAAAGAGGCCGGTAAATGGTTTGCCACGCCGCTCTTTGCCGCCGTGCTCGTCATTGAAATGAGCGACCTTATCTTTGCGGTGGACTCCATCCCCGCTGTTTTGTCCATTACACAAGATACGTTTTTAGTATATTCTTCCAACATTTTTGCCATTATCGGGCTACGTTCACTGTATTTCCTCTTATCGGGCATGGCGGGCAAGTTCCCTTATTTAAAGTATGGGATTTCGGTCATTTTATTTTTTGTAGGGGTTAAGATGTTACTTTCGCACTACGTTAAAATCCCGATTTTAGCCTCTTTGGGGGTGATTGTGGGATTATTGGTGCTTTCCATTGTAGCAGGCAAAGTGTTTCCGCCCAAAATTGTCAAAAACTAGACAGCCCCCGCCCCAAGCGCAGCATGGTAGAAGAAAAGATGATTTTTCAAAATCTAAACAATTGGCGGGGAAAAGTTGCCCGCATAGGCGTAGCGGTAGCTACGTCAAGGACAAGTCACCGCCAAGTGTGACGATTTTGGAAAATTGTATCGCAGGTTAGGCAAAAAATTGAAAAATCTTTTGTTTTTCAATTTTTGCCGTAATGCGCGACTTTACAACAGCCGTTACAAATTGCTATAATGAAGTAACACAATTTATCTTAGTAAGGAAGGAATTAGTATGGCTTATAAATGTGCAGTCTGTGGCAAGGCCTCCGTCTCCGGCGGTTCTTACAGCCACTCTAACTTGCGGACGAAAAGAAGCTTTAAACCCAACCTGCAAAAACAAAAAATCGTTTTGGACGGCAAAACCCAAACCGCCTACGTTTGCACGGGTTGTATTAAAAGCGGTTTAGCCAAAAGACCGGCTAAATAGTACTTTTTGTACCACACTCACGCCCGTGCTACGCTGTAGTGCGGGCGTTTTGATTTTTTGGACGTAAAAGGGGTTTGAAATGAAGTTGACCAACTGGTCTGCTGCCGTTGTATTAGGCATGCTGATTTCTTTTTTTTCGTACGCGCGCGCGGAAGAACCCGCCGAACAAATAGAACTGGACCCAAACGGCCCGTGGATGATTTGTAACATTTCCGTAGACGGGCTTAAAAATATCCGCAAAAAAACCGTTACCAAGGCCGCCCACTCCAAAAAAGGCGAACTCTACGAACGTGTTACCGTTTCCGAAGATGTGCAAGACATCTCCGCCCTGGGCAGTTTTGACTCGGTAGAAATAGACATTGCCCCCATGCCCGGCACCCGTAAGGACAAAGAGTCCGGCACTTCGTACGCCTGCCACAAAATTACTTATTTAGTCAAAGAAAAACCGATTTTTGACCGCCTGACCTACCAAGGCCGCAAACACCTGGGCAAAGGGGCCATTACCCAGGCCATGACCCTTAAAATTAAAGACCCTTTTAACGAGGCCAAATTAGAAAGTGACCTCTCTAAAATTACTGCCAAATACGCCGAAAAAGGGTACGTCAACGCCCAAGTAGCTTACGAACTGGAACGCAACGAAAAACTAAACACAGTTAATGTAAAACTTTTGATTGACGAGGGTGAGCGCGTGCGCGTAAAAGAGCTCACGTTAGACACGAGCAACGTTCCCTTGGAACTTCCTGAAAAAAAGATTATCAAAAAAGCATCCAACCGCCCGGGCAAAGTGTTTAAACCGCAAAATCTGCAAAAAGATTGGGTGAAAATGATGCTTTACGGACGCAACAAAGGGTATAGCGAATTTAATCTCTCTCAGCCCGAAATTACCTACAACGATGCGAAAAACGAAGCCTTTTTAACCTACCACCTGACCGAAGGGCCGCAGGTGGATTTCGGCACGGTAGCTTTTGACGGCAATAACGTATTCACAGAGGAAGAGCTGGACAAACAGGTCCTGTTTCGCAAAGGGCACCGCTACAACCAAAAAGACTTTGACGACACCATCGCCGCCATCCAGGAACAATACGCCGACCGCGGTTACCTGCAAGCCCAAGTAGTGCCGGTCAAAGATATCCAAAACGGAATTTTGAACTTAACCTTTGACATTACCGAGGGGCACATCTTTTATGTGGACCACGTGGATGTTTCCGGCTATCAACACACCAAAAAATACGTTTTTACCCGTGAAATTACCATTAAACCCGGCGACTTGTACGACAACGCCAAAATCAAACGCAGCCAAACCAAAATTATGAATCTGGGCTTTATTAACGACGTACAAATCGGCCTGCAACCCACCGCCGAGCCCGACAAAGTTGACCTGGATTTTAACATCGTAGAAGGCCGCCCGGGTATGTTCACCGCCGGGCTTGCTATGAGCTCTATGGACGGGCTGTATGGGGAAGTTTCCATTAATCACCTAAACTTGTTTGGGCGCGCGCAGCGGCTTTCGTTACGCACCCTGTTTGGTAAAGAAATTTTGGATTACACCGTCAGTTGGTACACCCCCTGGATTTTTGACAAACCTACTTCGCTGGGTGTAGATTTGTTTAATACCCGCCGTTACCGTTCTTTCTCAACCGAAAACCGCGCCTATACCGAAAAACGTATCGGCGGACGCCTCAAAATAGGCCCGCGCTTTAATGACGATATTTACCAACTCTTGTTTGGTTATTCGTTTGAAAACATTGATATTTACGATATTGAACAACAGTTCAAATGTCAACCCGGCCAAGACCCGGCCACTTGTATCGCCGAAGGAACCACTAATTTATCCACCATCAGCACCGACTTTGCCATTGATACGCGCGACAATATGTGGGACCCCACCCGCGGGTGGCGTAACTCGTTAGGGATTGCGCTGGCCGGCGGCCCCGTAGGCGGAGACCTGGACCTTTGGTACTTAAATGCCCGCTCTGTTTTCAACCACACCGTGCTTAACATTGGCGGCAATTACCCCATTGTGTTTGTGGTGTCTAACAAAATCGGTTCCGTGCGCCCGTACGGACGCACGCAGGAAGTGCCCCCGTACGAAAAATTCTTCCTGGGGGGTGCCGATACTATCCGCGGTTATGAACGTGCCGGGGAAATCGGTCCCAAATACGGCGGTACCACTTACTACGTGTTCAACGCAGAACTGCGCTTCCCGCTTGCGCGCGAAGGACGGCGCAACATGGCGCAATTTGCCTTCTTCTATGATTTGGGCAACTCGTGGGATCACGCTTCGGACCTGGATTTCAAATTAGGGCCGAACGAAAACCAATTTAAATCCGGCGTGGGGGTCGGTTTGCGCTTAACCACTCCGTCGCTCCCCATCCGTATTGACTGGGGGTATGGTCTCAACCACAAACAAGGCGAAGACCGTTCCCACTTCTATTTCAACATTTCCAACATGATGTAAGGAGTGTATGAGAAAAAGCAGTTTATTACTCGGGTTATTCCTATTACTGGCAGGCACACTGCTGCAGGCCGAAGATTTGGCCCTTACCGCAGAAGAAAACGCCGCCGTAGCCGCCATTTTGGCTAAAACGCAAGAACCCGCAAAACCCGAGGACCACTTGCCCGCCCCGGCCCAAGCCCAAGCACAAGCCAAAGAGGAATTGGACGAGCAAGAGCCGGAAGTGTTGGATGAAGAAACCGCCCGCAAATGCCTGACTGTGGCGTTTATAGATATTGACGAAGCGTTCAATGCCCACCCGCGTACGGTGGCAGTCAAAGAGCAAATCCGGCTGAAAATTCTATCCAAAGAAGATGAAGTAGCCGAAGCTAAAGTAAAAATTGCCGCTTTACAAGCCGAAAACCAACAGTTAATGGGGCTTGTGCGCCAGTTAAAACCGTTTTACGAACGCATCGTGGTAGAAGCCCACGAACTGGCCCCCCTTCCGCCGGACGACGCAGACGAACTGGAACTGGGCAACCTGTTAAACCGCCTTACCTTTGCCGGTAGCGACGTCTTTTATGCCACCCCCTTAAATACGCCGGCCCAACTGGAAGATTTAACCACGCGTATTGCGTCCAACAAACGTATGATTGAAGAACGCAGCTTTTTTATAGATAACTACAAAGCCCAAACGCGCGAAGAAAGTTTGCAGTTAGAAGAACAAGAAGTCAAAGAAATTTTAAAAGATATTTATTTGGAAATTAAGTCTTTTGCCCAAAAGCGCAACATCGGCGCCGTGGTGCGTAAAGACGAGGTACTCTACGGGCAAAAACCCGTCAACGTAACCAAAGATTTTGTCAGCCGCCTTAAAAAGGCCAAAAAATACCGCAAACGCGGCAAATAGAGGTGTCTTATGAAAGCACTTACAATTGAAGAAATTACCAAAATCACACAAACCGAAGCATCTGCTCAAACAGACCTGCAAATTACCGCGCTCTGTGCGCTGGAAAACGCGCACGAAGGCGGCATTTGCTATGTAACGTCTTTAGAAAAGCCCGAACTCTTGGCCCAACTCAAAGCGTCCGCCGTATTTGTGCCGGCGGCGGCCAAAGGTCAAAAACTTCCCTTTAACGGGGTCCTCTTGTACGCGCAAAACCCGGAGTGGGCGTTTGTGCTCCTCTTAAAATATGTGGACGCGCAATTTCAAAAACACACTCCCGGTATCCACCCTACGGCCATAATTAGTGACAAAGCCACCCTGGGCCAAAACGTGTGCGTGGGTGCCTACACTGTGATTGAAGACGGGGCCAAAATCGGCGACAATACCGTCATTTTTCCACAATGCTACATTGGCAAAGACGTTACTATCGGCAAAAATTGCTACATCTACCCGCAAGTGGTTATCCGCGAACAATGTGTTTTGAAAGATTACGTCATCTTGCAAGCGGGAGCTAAAATCGGCAGTGACGGATTCGGGTTTACCTTTCACGACGGCCGCCACCAAAAAATCCCGCAAATCGGGAACGTAGTTATTGGCAACGACGTGGAAATTCAGTCCAACGCCTGCGTGGACCGCGCTAAAATTGCCAGCACCGTTATTGGCGATAACACCAAAATTGATAACTTGGTACAAATCGGCCATAACGTAAACATCGGTATGAGTTCTATTTGCTGCGCGCAAGTAGGGGTAGCCGGCACGACGGATATCGGCAACGGTGTCATTTTAGCCGGACAAGTAGGTTTGGCCGGGCACATGACCATTGGCGACCGCGCGCAAGTGGGGGCACAATCGGGCGTGATGACGTCTATCCCCGCGGGTCAAACGTACTTCGGTTACCCTGCCATGCCGCAGCGCGAAGCATTTAAACAACAAGTCATTTTGCGTAAACTGCCGCAAATGTACAAGGAATTTCAAAACTTCCAAAAAGAAGCGGCCGAACTGAAAAAACTATCGTTTTTCGGCCGGCTTAAAAAACTGTTAGGACGTTAATTATGAGAAAAACCATCAAAACTACCGCCGTAGTGCAAGGCCCGGGGCTTCATACCGGGGTACCTACTACCATGACCTTTAAACCCGCTCAAAACGGGATTACGTTTTTACGGACCGATTTGTCGGGCGCACAACCCATTTTAGCGCATGTGGACAACGTGGGTTCCACGTTGCGCGGTACCAACCTTAAAAACGACACCGCCGAAGTGTGGACCATTGAACACGCTATGTCTGCCTTGCACGCTTTGGGAATTACCGACGTGTGTGTGGAAATGGACGGCCCCGAACCGCCGGTAACCGACGGCGCAAGCGACGTTTATGTAGACGCACTACTAAAAGCCGGCGTGCAAGAACTGGATAGCGAACAGCCGGTATTAAACCTCAAGCAAAAAATTACGTACAGCTGCGGCAACATTTTTTACAGCGCACAGCCGGCCGATCAGCTTACTTTTACCTTTGTGTATCGCCACAAACACCCGCTTGTGGCGCACTTGGAATATACGCTTGAATTTACGCAAGACAATTACATCCAGCAAATTGCCCGCGCGCGCACCTTTGGCTTTGAAGAAGAACTGGAATTTTTAAAGGCACACGGTCTTGCTAAAGGCGGCAATTTGGAAAACGCCGTCATCATTGGCAAAGATAAATTTATAAACGAGCGCCGCTTCCCCGACGAACCGGTACGTCATAAACTGTTAGATTTAATCGGCGATATTGCCCTGACCGGGCGCAAATTGCCGCCGCTTAAAATCGTGTGCGAGTGCGGCGGGCACAAACACAACGCGATTTTTTCTAAAATTTTACTCGCCAATTCGGAGGACAAATGAGCGCTAAGAACAGTCTACACTCTTTTTTAACGCTGCCTGTTTTGCAAGTTATTAACCGGGAGCAAATTAAAAAAACTATCCCGCACCGCGATCCTTTTTTACTGGTGGACGAAGTGCGCGTGCTGGAAGACGGCAAAAAATATATCGGCATTCACCACGTAAACGCCGATGAATATTATTTTAAAGGGCATTTCCCGGGTAGCCCGGTTATGCCGGGCGTACTGGTGGTGGAAAGTATGTCCCAGTCATTTGGCGGAGCGATTATGAGCCGCATTTCCCAAGGACGCGAAAATGCCATCCCTCTTTTTTTAAGTATTGAGGAGGCTAAATTCCGTGGGATGGTACGCCCCGGGGATACTTTACAAATGCCTCTGGAAATATTAAGATTAGGTAAAATATCCAAAATTTATGCGGAGGCCTACGTAAACGGCAAACTCTGCGCCCAGGCCACCCTCAATTTTATTTTAGGAGAAAAACATGTCTAATATTCACCCTACTGCTATTATTGATCCTAGTGCTAAAATTGACCCCTCTACCGTAGTAGGCCCCTATACTGTTATCGGCGCGGACGTACAAATCGGCAAAAATAATCACATCGGCCCTTTTTGCGTGATTGAAAACACCACCATGGGTGACAACAATGAACTCATCGCCAGTTGCTTTGTAGGGGTCAAACCGCAAGACCTCTCTTATAAAGACGAACATACCCGCGTGGTCATGGGAAACGGCAACAAAATCCGCGAGTGCGTTACCATTCACCGCTCTACGTTTGTGGACAAACCCACCAAAATGGGCGATAACAATTTACTGATGGCCAACTCCCACTTGGCGCACGATGTACAAATGGGAAACAACTGCATTATTGCCAACTCCACCGGGATTGCCGGGCACGTAATTATTGAAGACCGTGTCGTGATGTCCGGCATGGTAGGGGTACACCAATTTTCGCGCGTGGGCACGATGGCCATGATTTCCGGCGGGGCTATGATTCCCGTGGATGTCCCCCCTTATTGTATTGCGCAAGGCGAACGCGCCAAACTGGTGGGCCTAAATATTATCGGGCTGCGCCGCAGCGGCATGGACCGCAGTGCCATGCTGGAAATTAAACGCGCTTACAAGCTGATGTTTAGAAGCGGCAAACGCTTGGAAGAAGCCATGGCGCAGCTGGAAGCCGCCCCACACTGTAAGGAAGTGCAACATATGATTGACTTCTGCCGCGCCAGTGAGCGCGGGGTCATGGCGGCTAAAAAATCCATGCGCGAGGACAGCGATGAGTAACCCCAAAATCGGTATTTTAGCCGGCGAAGGCAAAATGCCGGTCTATATTGCTAAAAAAGCACTCTCGCGCGGCTATGACGTGTATGTGTTGGGCCTCAAAGGCAACGCCAAAGCGGGCGACTATAAAGGAATTGCCAAAGATTTTGGGATGATTCGCTTAGGCCAACTAGGTGCCGGTATTGCGTTTTTTAAAGAGCGCGGCGTGCCCGAAGTGGTCATGGCCGGGCGCGTACAACACACTTCCATTTTCACCAACTTAATGCCCGATAAGCGCGGAATTGCTTTTTTAACCTCGCTTAAAAGCATGCAGACCAAATATGTGCTCTCGCGCCTGATAGAAGAGTGCGCCAAAGACGGCGTTACGTTTGTTAATTCCGCCTTGTTTTTGGAAGATTTTTTCCCGCACAAAGGCGTGCTTTCTGCGCGCCAACCTACTGCGGACGAACAGAAAACCATTGACTACGGGTTTCATATGGCGAAGCAAATTGCCACCCTGGACATTGGGCTAACGTGCGTGGTCAGCCAGCAGGCCGTAATTGCGGTAGAAGGCATGGAAGGAACCGACAAATGTATTGCCCGCGCCGGCGAACTATACAAAAAATCAGCTGAGAAAGATGCCGCAGTAGCGGTGGTCAAAGCCGCCCGCCCCAACCAAGACATGCGCTACGATTTGCCCGTTATCGGCAAAGGCACCCTTAAAAGCGTGCACAAAGCCGGGTTTAGTATTTTAGCTTTTGAAGCGGACAAAACGCTGGTGATGGATTTAGACGAAGTCATTGAACTAGCTAACAAGCTAAACATCTGCCTGGTAGCGGTGTAAATAAACAACGTCACAAAATTTTATTTTAACACACCAAGGGCCTAGTTTCAAATTAGGCCTTTTGTCCGTTTCTGCCGCACACAAAAAAAGTTACAATATTCTTATATTTTAAATAAAGAGTTATCCCTATGATCAAAAAGTTAGCCGTTTTGAGTATTTGCTTGTGCCTGTGTAACCTCTTTGCGTACGCCGGCAAAAAAATACCACCGATAAAAAAGAATTTTTCTTTTAAGCAGAGCGCCGCGTTTCAAGAGGCACTGCGCCATGCCCAAGCCGTTAAGAAACCAATCCCTCCTGCTGCACCGAAAAAACCGCAACCTTTGAAGGCCAAAACCCAGCCGGAACTTTTGGCTCTATTGGAAAAATTTGTGGAACAAAAAGGATACTTCCCACGCTCCACGGTGCCGGAAGAGTGGGAACTTTACACCCGTTTACGCAAAACTATTTCCAGGAACAATCTCGGCAAAAACCCCGTCTTTCAGCGCATCCGCCAGTTACGTGCCCAAACCGCGCGCAAAATTCAACCTTCCCAGTTCTATCTGGCAGAACTGGAAACATTTATTGCCAAAAACGGTTACTTTCCACGTAGCAACCAATCTGCCGAAGCCAACCTTTATAATAACGTGAACAAACTGCTGGTACATTTAGATCCGCAAAACCCGGTGGCATTGCGTATCCAAGAATTAAAAGCCGCCACTCAACAGCGTTCCCGAAAAAACCCCTATCAGCATTTAGAAAAACTGGAAAACTTTGTGGAAAAAAACCTTTTCTTCCCGCGTGCCAATACTCCCGGGGAACAGCACTTGTATGTGAACTTACACAACGTTCAAGTGGAATTAGGGCCCAAGCACCCCGTTTCCCAACGCATTGAAGAACTACGGGCACAAAACCGTTTACGCATGCTTAAAACTCCGCAAGGGTGGCTATATGAGTTACAAGATTTTATCACCGCTAATAACCGCTACCCGATGTTGGGAATATCTGCCGAGGAAAACCAATTCTATTTTGAGTTGGACAATCTACTTAAAAAATTAGTTCCAACCGATCCGGTCGCGTTGCGCGTTAACGAGTTACGCACCGAGTATGCACAACCCGCCGCATTGGAACCGGTTGATTTTACCTATCAACCCCAAGATACAGATTTAGCAGTTGTGCAACAATTCATGGCAAAAAATAACAACTTTTGGCCCGAAATCGTGCCCATGGCCGGCAATGTGGAAGTGGCGCGCCACTTGTATTTAACCGTCCTCAAAGACCATCAAGGCCTTCTTTCAAAGGCGGACCGCCAACAACTCTATGCTCTGTTTGCCCACAATTCCGTTTATTCCGTTTCGTCTATTGTAGGTGCTTACGAAAAGTGGAAACAGGCCCACACTACTACCCCCCTTCGAATGCCTACCGAACAGGACCTGCAACTGGACCCAACCAATCCACGTTTGCGGGCGTGGCATCCGCAACAATTTGAGGATATGAAACAATACCTCAAACTACCCTGGATGTGGAATACGGCCACATTAATTTACTTGGGGCAACGGGTGTACGTAAAAGAATTACCTTTGGAACTCATGCGCGTAAATGTATTTCGCTAACTTTGAACCTAAACCCCGTTTTTAAGTTGCGTTTTCCCTTTTTGCCGCACTCAAGTTACCCCACTTGCGGGTAGATAACTTTCATACCCCCGGTATGTTGGGCACCCGGGCCGTGCGTTTCCCCTTACCCCAAAGTCCCCCTTAAGTACCCACCCGCTCTTAACACATTTCCATAGAACGCGTAACATTACTTACAAAATGCTTGACAATGCTAACAATATTTGCTATTATAAAAGGCAGTTTGAATCTGTTTACATGTTACAGGAGCCTGTATGAAAACCCCTTATATTAAACTCTATACCGCCGATATTTTGGCCCTAAACCGCTTTGTAACCGCCGAGCAACTGGGCCAAGCTCTAATTGAAGTGTGCGAAAATGCCTTTAGCAATACTCACTCAAAATGCTCCCACAAAACCGGGCCCGAACGCCAACTTTTTAAGATGCTCTATGCCTGGAAGGAAGAATCCCGCCAGGCCTACCAAGCCTGCGTAAAAGCCGGGCGCAAAGGCGGCAAAAAAACACAAGCCAACCGCGCCCAAAAACAACAACAAATCGACGGAAGCGGCGCTGGTACACTTGCTTTAAGCCCAAGCGCCAAGCATACAGAAACAGAAACAGAACCAGACACAGAGACAGAAACAGAGACAGAAATATAAATATATATACTTACTCTCCCTTACCGGGAGAGACCCTAAAAGAGATTTTTGCCAAAAAGTTTCTTGTTTTTAAACGTCGTTTTATGATACTATGTAGAAGAGAGTGTCCCGTTTGGCGGGCCCCTACTATTTTACGAGAAAGAGGACTCATACTATGTCTAGAACACCCATTATTGCCGGAAACTGGAAAATGCACAACACCATTGCCGAGGCAACCGCTTTGGTATCCGCTTTAAAACAAGCCGGCAACAAAAATAACGCCGAAATTATCATTGCTCCGTCTTACACCGCTTTGGCTGTAGCGGCCCATACCGCCAAAGGCAGCGAAATTAAAATTGCCGCTCAAGACGTGCATTGGGAAGACAAAGGGGCGTTTACCAGTGCCGTTTCCCCGGTGCAAGCTAAAGATGCCGGCGCCACCCACACGATTATCGGCCATAGCGAACGCCGCAGCGTATTTGGCGACACCGACGAAATTTTAAATAAAAAAGTAGCGGCTGCTTTGCGCCACGGACTGACCGTTATTTTCTGCGTGGGAGAAACCTTGGAGCAACGCGAAGCCAACCAAACGTTAGACGTCATTGCCGCCCAACTGGAAAACGGACTGAAAGGTTTTACCGCCGAGCAATTAAACGGATTAATTATTGCCTATGAACCCGTTTGGGCTATCGGCACCGGCAAAACCGCTACGCCGCAGCAAGCACAAGAAGTACACGCCGCTATCCGCGCGCAGCTGGCCAAAACCTACGGGGACGATTTTGCACAAAAAACCCGCATTTTGTACGGCGGCAGCGTAAAAGACAGCAACGTAGACGAAATTATGGCCCAAGAAGATGTGGACGGTGCTTTAGTGGGCGGGCAGTCTTTAATTGCGGAAAAATTTGCCCGCATTATTAACTTTAACTAAGAAATGAAGCTAGCTAAACTCATTGACCATACTCTGTTAAAACCCACCGCTTCGCAAGCGCAAATAGAGCGCCTGTGTAAGGAGGCGCGCACCTACGGGTTTGCCAGCGTGTGCGTCAATCCGGTTTGGGTAAAACTTGCCAAAAAATTACTTAAAGGCAGTGGAGTAAAAGTAGGTACGGTCATTGGGTTCCCGCTGGGAGCTACCCCTTCCAACGTCAAAGCGTTTGAAGCACAGCAAGCTGTTAAAGACGGCGCCGATGAACTAGATATGGTGCTTAACATAGGCGCCTTAAAATCCACAGATACGGCTGGCGTTTTAAAAGACATCAAAGCGGTGCGCAAAGCTTGCCCGGGGAAAGTTTTAAAAGTAATTATTGAGACGTGTGAATTAACCGACCCCGAAAAAATAGTCGCTTGCCAATTGGCAGCCAAAGCCGGGGCCGATTTTGTAAAGACGTCTACCGGTTTTAGCACAGGCGGAGCTACCGCCCAAGACGTAGCACTGATGCGCAAGGTAATCCCGGCTACGATGCAGGTTAAAGCATCGGGCGGGGTACGCACATGGACGGACACACAAATAATGTTATCCGCGGGAGCCACCCGAATCGGAACCAGTGGTGGGGTACGAATTATAGAGGGAAAATGATTAAAAATTGGGAAATTGTCAGCAGGGTTGAACACAAAACCAGACGGATGCACTATACGCTCCTTTTGGACGGAACGGAGCATGATGCACGCTTGATTGCCAAAAAGTTACGCGGGTACGTTCGCAACATCACGCGGGCACATGCGCCATATGTATATGCATTTGAACTTCCCGCCGATATGGATGAAGGTACGCAAGACAAAATCCACTCCGCCGTTAAAGAAGGGGTGGAACTGACTAACAAAGTCAATCAATTTGTACCCGGCGGCGTACTGGGGGAACCGCTTTTTAATTCCAATTTTACTAAAAGTGAAAAGGAATTCCCTACTTTTTTAACCCTAGATCCGTCTGCCAGTTGTTTCAAAGGCAAACCGGACTTGTCCGCCGAGCAAAAACCCGGGTTAGATCTTTCTTTTGTAGAAACCATGGACTTAGCCAAGACCGGGCAGTTGCCTAAAATACCCCAAGCCAACATGCCCGAAAATTTAAAAGAAACGGGTACAAAAGAAAAATCCCCCGCTTCTACGGAGCTTTCCACTACCGCGCGAGAGGTATTTCAAACGCAACCTCCGCAAGAGACACTTTCAACGTTAGATAAAACCAAAAACCTGGCTGAAGAAATCCTTCCGCCTCCGGTACCTCCGCAAGAACCCGCACAGGCACAACCCGCTGTCCAGGCGCCGCCGCCGCCCAAATTAGCTGCAACGCCACAGCCAAAGACTCCTGCGCAGGTTCCCGCGCAACCTACCGTTGATGATTTGCAAACGCAAACCATTTCCGTTGAACAATCCCCCACGGAAAGTTCTTTGTCCATTAGTGATAAGGACATGCTCATTAAGGACATGGAAGGCTCTGTTTTGGAAAAGATGCCGCTGGCGGATATCCTATCGGCCGAAACAAAATATGATATATTTATAGAAGCCGACAAACCGGTTTCCACACAAGTTACACAGGCCCAAAAAGAACAAAAAATAGCCTCTTTGCAAGAGGAAAATATAAGCACCTTTAATGTTTTTGAACCGGACGTTCAAGAACCAAGCAGTACCGCTGATGTGAACGAAGTACAAGAAATTACAAACAGGCTGGCTAAGAAAACTATGGACTTTATAGAAAAACCCAACATCCCACCCCAAAAACCCTCTTCGGCCAATTCACACGAATTGCCCGCCGAACCCCATGTACAAGCTCCCTCACAAGAGGCCGAACTCCCCGCGGGGACGCTGCCGGAGCCACAACCCACCCCTGCTCCGCAGCCTTCTTCCGTTGAGATTTCGTTTAACGATAAAATGTTGGAAGACACCCTGCCGCCCGCTACTCTTTCCACCGCTGATGACGTAAACTTGCCGGAAATTACCGTACGGGCTACCCCCCCTGTTCAACAAGCGGAACCTAACCAACCGGATTCTCAACAACCTGCATCCAAAACCGTACTTCACTTAAAAAAGCCTACCGTACCTGGAGCTACCAAAACCATCTTGCACTTGCGCCGTAAAGAAAAGGAACCGGCTGCGCCTCAAGAAACTGTTGCTAAAACCCTTAAGAGCACCATGGCTCCCGAACGCATGAACAAGCAAAAAGCCATTGACCATTCCATTGAAATTCCACTCTCGGAACTCAAAAAGCACAATTGGCCTTTGGAAGTACCGCTCGTGCCGACCTATACGTTAAACAATATGGTAATGTCCGTCAACCGGTTTGCCCATGCAACAGCCATCTCCGTTATTGAAAACCCCGGCAAACTCTACAATCCGCTGGTATTACACGGCGGGACAGGGACCGGTAAAACCCATTTTTTAAACGCCTTAGCGTATGCTTTTAGCCAAAAGTTCGGGCAAGAGCATATCTTTATGACCAACGGGGTACGCCTTTCCCGTGGGATTCAGCGTTATGTACTCGAGGGAAATATTGATAAGTTTGAAAACTTTATGCAATCGGTCAAGGCACTGCTCATTGATGATATCCACCTTTTAGCCATTAATGAACAAAACCGCGTGTTTATTTCCAAATTACTAAACACGTTTATCAAAGAGCAAAAACAGATTGTGATTACGTCCAAGTATCCGCCGGAAAGTTTGGAGAAATTGGAAGAACTTATTAAATTTAAGTTAGACTCGGGTTGGATTAGCGAATTAAAACCTGCGGCCGGCAGTTCCCACTTTCGCATCGTCAAAAAAATGCTCATTGAAAATGGAGTGGATTTAAACGACGACCAGATTAAACAGTTTTTCAGCGGATCCCACATGACTTTGGGAACCATCACACGCAGTATCCGCCGGTTAAAAGTGCTTGAGTCTCTCATTTTTCCGCACTTACCGCAGGAAAAACAATCCTACGCCGGCATTTTGGAAAAGCTCCTGGCCACTAAAGGGGAGGATCAAACCAGTAAAGTCATTACCAAAGATCCGCAAGAAATTACCAGCCTTTCTACCGTCGGCAACGGTGAATGGGGACGCATTGGGTTTTTCTACCCGCAGAATTGTTCCGACATGATGAACTGGATGGTTTATGCACTGCAACAACGCGCCCAAGAACTGGGCATTGAAGGGGGCTTTGATATTGTAGTGCGTTCCTCTTACGCTACGGAAAATATCATCTCGTCTGCGTTTAAGATTGCGAACTTGTGCGATAACAAAAAGCTCAAAGGGGCGGTCATCTTAGGGCCCAAACCCAACACGTGTGATCCCTCTGTGCGCGAAAACTTTTATGATATCTTGACGCATATGTTGGAAATTATGCTCATCCGCTGCGGCATCATTAACTACGAGGATGTCCGCCTGCCCAGCACGTATGTCAAAATCATATCCGAACTGATGAGGTAATTATGAAAAAACTAGGGATTTTACTGGGAATCTGCCTGGGGATGATTGCTTGCGGCCCTTCGCTTAAAACCGCTGTCAAAGACGGTAAAATTGCGCCTTCTTTTAACGATACTCTCTTAGATGACGACTATCTATGGGTGCGCGGTTTTGGGGCGGCAAACCCGAAACATCAAAGCGACTCCCAACGCCGCATTTTAAGCCGCGAGGCAGCCATTGCCCACGCCTATCAGCGCGCGACCGAAGTGCTTTACGGGGCCAATTTGGAATCGCACGTACAAATTGTGGACGCCGTCAGTACCGGCAGCACCATTGATACGTCTGCCCAGGGAATTTTGCAACGTATGGAACTGGTAAATACCGAATATTTAGACGACGGCGGTTGCGCAGTAACCATGCGTATTAGCCGCAAAACTTTACAAGAAGCGGGACTCACCCCGCAGGAGAAAAAATGAAAAAACTTTTAGGGTTACTCATTAGCGCACTGGTACTGACCAGTGCGTGCTCGTCTATTCGCATTGGGCCTAAAGGCGAGGGCGAATACGTCACGGCAGAATCGCTGGTGCCTTATAACGAAAACGATATGCGCCAAATGAAAAAAGACGGCGAACTGGCTGCCCAAAAAGCGGCCGTGGAGAAAGTAGCCGGGGTATTTATTTCCTCCGCCACTACCGTAGAACAAGCACAACTGGTAGAAGACAAAATTACTTCCAAAACCGCCGGGTTTATCCGCAAATCTCACGTACAAAAAGCGTACCGCAAAGGGGACGACTGGTACACCAAGATTAAAGCCATGGTGCTGGTTAAAGACATTGGCGACGTAATTAAAGAAAGCGAAAAAGACGCTTTTACCAAAAAAACAGTATTACTCGTCACTTCGCGCGAAACAATCGGGGAAGATATTTCCCTTTCGCAAGATTGCAAACAAGCTATTTACCGCGTGCTTAAAACACAACCCTACAACCTAATTAACGGGGACAATTTGAGCCAAAATAACTTGGAAGAGCCCAACCCCACCATTGACAAAGCCCGTCAGGACGGGGCCCGTTTTGTCATTATGGCAGACGTAACCACCAACCCGCTAGCCGCGCTGCCGGGGGCGTCTTCACCGTTTAAATCGTACCGTGCACGCGCCAAAGCGACGGTCTATTCTACCAACAATTATGCCGTTATTGCCGAAGGGGCCGGTCAACAAAGCGGTTTAGATCCGTTGGGAAACATTGCCGCACAAAAATCTATTTCCGCCGCGTGTGAAGCCGCCGCCAAGGAGCTCATTGAGCCCATTAACGCCGCTATTAATTCTGCCAAAGTGTTCAACGTTACGATTAAAAACATCAATACCATTGAACGCCTAAAACAAGTGCAAGATATTTTGCGCTCGCTGCGGGAAATTGAGGACTATAATTTAGTGCGTTATGCCAACTCGGCCGCGCAGTTTGAAATTTCGGCCAATATCTCTACGCCCGAAGAACTGACTGCCAAAATCGTACGCAAATACAATATTTATTTTACGGTGCTTAACATTACACCCAATGCGGTAGTGCTCAGCTTTAACTAATTATGCTTTCTACCATCACTACGGCAACGATTAAAGGCATTGAAGGGTTCCCGGTATCCGTGGAAGTGGATATTGCCCCCGGGATGCCTACGCTGGCTGTAGTGGGGTTACCGGACGCCGAAGTAAAAGAAAGTAAAGAGCGTGTTACCGCCGCGGTGCGCAACAGTGGGTTTGATTTTCCGCAAAAGCGCGTGACCGTCAATTTAAGCCCCGGGGAACTGCGCAAAAGCGGTACGCAATTTGACCTGCCCATTGCGCTGGGTATCTTAGCCGCTACGGATCAACTTTCCGCACAAGCACGTGAAAAAATAAACCATCTGCTTTTCTTAGGGGAACTGGCCCTGGACGGTTCTTTGCGCCCGTGTGCCGGAGTATTGCCTATGCTCATATCGTGCAAAAAACTGGGCAAAGCGGCTGTCATTCCCCCCGCTAACGCATTGGAAGGACAAATTTCTTCGGCCCCGTTTATTACGCCGCATACTTTGCGTGAACTGGCCGATTATTTAGAAGAAAAAATTCCGCTTAGCGCGGTAGAGCTTAGCTATGTACCCACGCAGCAAGAATCCGCACAAACCGTGCTTGATTTTAGCGAAGTCAAAGGGCAGGCACTGGCCAAACGCGCCTTGGAAATTGCCGCCGCCGGCGGACATAATGTGCTGATGATTGGACTGCCGGGAACCGGCAAAAGTATGCTGGCCAAACGTTTCCCCGGTATTTTGCCGCCGCTTACGCAAGAAGAATCTTTAGAAATTACCAAAATTTATTCCATTTGCAATTTAATGGGTAAAAGCCGGTTACTTACGGCGCGCCCTTTTCGCGATCCGCACCATACCATTTCGGATGTAGCTTTAATCGGTGGGGGTTCTAATCCGCGCCCCGGCGAAGTGTCCCTGGCTCATAACGGGGTTCTGTTTTTAGACGAATTTGCCGAGTTTTCCCGCTCCGCATTAGAGGTCCTGCGCGAACCGTTAGAAAACGGGCAAGTCACTATTTCGCGCGCCAAAGAAACGGTTTCGTACCCGGCCCGCTTTACACTGGTAGCCGCTATGAACCCCTGCCCGTGCGGGAACTTGGGCAACCCCTTAAAACCCTGCACGTGCAGCCCCATGCAAGTAACCCGCTATAAAAACCGCATTTCCGGCCCACTTTTGGACCGCATTGATTTAACCGTACAACTAAACCCGGTCAAATTTACCGATTGGAACCAAAAAAGCGAGGGCGAAACTTCGGCCCAAATTCGCGCGCGTGTACTGGCCGCGCGGGAAATCCAAAAAAAACGCTTTGCCGGTACGTCCACCAACGCCAACGCGTTTATGACTTCGGCCCAACTCAAAGAGTTTTGTAAGCTCCCCCCGGGTGCCGAAAGCATTTTAGAAGCCGCCATGCGTAAATTCGGTTTAAGTGCCCGCAGTTTAGATAAAATTTTAAAAACCGCCCGCACCATTGCGGACCTAGAAAACAAACCGGACATTGAAACCAAACATTTGGTGGAAGTGATGCAATACCGTCCGCTGGACCGCAAAGGAGTGGCCGACCTATGAACGCGCAAATCTCTGCCGAAGAACGCCTAGCCCGTATCCGCTTAAATGCCTTCTTATACTTTCGGGCCGATTGGTTAGCGCGGCTTTTGGAAATCTTCGGTTCGGCCCAAGAAATTTTAAAGCAAGACGCGCAAACGCTCGCGCGTGAAGCCAATTTAAACCCCTCTACCGCCGCTAATTTACTTAAAGAAGCGTTTTCCATCAACCCGCAAGAAGAGTGGGAAAAAACCGAAAAACTGGGCGGCCATATTTATCTGCCCGAAGATGACGAATACCCCCCATCTTTGCGTAACTGCAAAGAGGCCCCTGTGGTCATTTATGTACTGGGCAACTTGCCCGCCGAAACACAAGCCTGCGTGGGGCTGGTGGGTACGCGCAAAATTACGCCTTACGGGCGGCGTGTAGCTGAAAAACTGGCCGCCGAGTTGGCGCAAGCCGGGGCAATCGTCGTAAGCGGACTGGCTCGCGGAGTGGATAGCACCTGCCAAGCAGCTTGTGTGCGTGAAAAAAAACCCACGATCGGCGTTATCGGTACGGGAATCGGCCGCTGTTATCCGCCGGAAAACCGTGCGCTTGAAAAAGCGATTTTGGAATATGGCGGTGCCATTATAAGCGAGCTCCCTTTTAACAAACCGCCCAATGCCTTCCACTTTCCGCGCCGAAACCGGATGATTGCGGCTTTGTCGCAACCGGTCGTTGTAATAGAAGGGGAAGTAAAATCCGGCGCGCTGATTACCGCTAAACTGGCTTTAGAACAAGGAAAAGATGTTTTAGCTGTACCCGGCCCGATAGACAGTTTAACATCCGGAGGGCCCAACTCTCTACTTAAGCAGGGGGCAGGGGTTGCCACCACCGTCGCAGATATACTAGACTATATACCACAGGCCCAGCGATTCGGCCTGGATAAACGATTTTTTGAACATAACCCGCAAACCCCGGTAAAACCCGAGGAAGAATTGACCGAACGCCAACAGCAAGTCATGCAGGCAGTGGCGGACGGACAACTTAGTTTAGACCAAGTAGCTTTGGCTATTGCGGCCGACGTGCCGGAAACGGCAGGGTTACTGTTTGAACTGGAAGTAAAAGGATTTTTAGCCTGTGAAAACGGGTTATACAGTAAAAACAAATTTTAATCTTACAAGGAAGTGAAAATTATGGCAGCAACCGGTAAAAAATTAGTAATTGTGGAGTCTCCCACTAAACAAAAAACCATCAGCAAAATTTTAGGTAGTGACTTTATTGTGCGTAGCTCCTTCGGGCACGTGCGCGATTTGCCCCAGCACGATATAGGCGTAGATATTGAGCACGATTTTACCCCCACCTATGAACCGGTGGAACGCGCTAAAAAAATGCTTAAGGAACTGACTGCTTTAGCCAAGGCCGCGCCGGAAATTTACCTGGCTACCGACCCTGACCGCGAGGGCGAAGCCATCGCGTGGCACTTGATTGAACTGTTAAAATTACCGGCCAACCGCTACCAACGTATTTTCTTTCACGAAATTACCCCCACCGCGATTAAAGAGTCGTTTGCCCATGCGCGCAAAATTGACGAAAATCTCGTTAACGCCCAGCAAGCCCGCCGCGTATTGGACCGCATTGTGGGATACAAGTTGTCCCCCCTACTTTGGAAAAAGATTACCCGCGGTTTATCGGCCGGACGGGTGCAATCGGTCGCCGTGCGCTTACTGGCCGAACGTGCCAAAGAAATTGCCGATTTTAAAGAACAAGAATACTGGACCATGCAAGCCCAGTTTGAAAAACCCGGCACCGCCCCTTCTTTTTGGGCCCGCGTAACCAAATACCAAGGCAAAAATGTGGAACAGACCAAAACCTATAAACTCTTTGCCGAAGATTACAAAGTAAAAACAACCGTTTTTGATGCGCCCGAAAAACTGGCCCCGGTAAGTGATCTTTTGCGCAAAGGCCCCAACACGGTTTTAAAGGTAGAGAAAAAAGAAGTCAAGCAACACCCCAAACCGCCGTTTATTACCAGTACCTTGCAACAAGACGCATACAACAAGTTGGGGTTCTCTTCGCAAAAAACCATGCAAACCGCCCAACACCTCTACGAAGGGATTGATGTGGAAGGCCAAACCGTCGGTTTAATTACGTACATGCGTACGGACTCGTTTAACGTTTCTAAACTGCTCCAAGAACAAACCAAAAAATTTATCGGTCAAAAATACGGAGAACAATTTGTACCGGCTAAACCCAATATTTTTAAAAGCAAAGTCATGGGCGCGCAGGAAGCCCACGAGGCTATCCACCCCACCGACGTACGCCGTACCCCGCAAAACTTAAAGCCGTTCTTAACGGCGGACCAATACAAACTCTATGAACTTATTTGGTTGCGCTTTGTAGCCAGCCAAATGGCCGACGCGGTATTTAATACTGTTTCTATTGATATTGCCGCTCAAAGTGAAAAAGAATGTGTGTTGCGTGCTACCGGACGCACCATTAAATTCCCGGGGTATTTGTCTATTTATAAAGACGAAGATGAAAACACAAACGAAGAAAACGGCAGCGCCTTACTCCCCGTTTTGACCGAAGGGGATGAACTCAAACTGGTGGAAATTAAAACCAAAGACCATAAAACCACCCCTCCTCCGTATTACAACGAAGCCAGCTTAATTAAGACGCTGGAAAAACACGGCATCGGCCGTCCGTCCACCTACGCACCTACTATTAAAACGATTATTGACCGCAAGTATATTGCGCGCCAACCCAAGTCCAACAAACTGGTTGCCACAGACCTGGGAATTACGGTAACCGACAGTTTAAAGGGATTTTTTAAAGAGATTATGGACCTTTCCTACACGGCCGGTGTAGAAGAAAAACTCGATAAAATCGCCGAAGGTGGCGAAAAATGGGTAGAACTGATGGCCTCTTTTTATAAAAACTTTGCCAAAGATTTAGACGCGGCTGACAAAGGCATGCAACGCCCGGCCGCCAAAGAAACCGACGAAAAATGCCCTATTTGCGGCAAAATGATGCTTAAAAAACGCAGCCGCTTTGGGGAATATTTGGTCTGTAGTGACGACACGTGCAAAGGCAAGGTTAATTTAACCAGCACCGGCGAAAAAATAGCCCCGGAAAAAACCGACGAAATTTGCGATAAATGCGGCAAACCCATGGTCATCCGCACCGGCCGGCGCGGTAAGTTTTTAGCATGCTCGGGCTACCCGGCTTGTAAAAACACGTTCTCCTTGGACGCAGAAGGGCACAAAGTGGCCTCTACCGGCCCCATTGTAACCGACCGCCTATGTGAAAAATGCGGCAAGCCCATGGTGCTGCGCAATTCCAAACGCGGGGAATTTTTAGGTTGTTCGGGCTACCCCAAATGCAAAACGATTGTAACGGTTACGCCGCAGGAAATAGCCCAAATCAAAGAGGCACACGCCCAAAAACAAACCGAAAAAAAATAATATGCAAACGTGGATAGACGGCTTTTTAACGGAACTGGAAAATAAAAATTTCTCGCCCTTAACCGTGCGGGCCTATACTGCCGCTTTAGAGGAGTTTTCCGCTTTTTGCAAAGCCCGTAAAATTGCCAAAGAGGATGCTTTTACGCCCGCCCATTTACGCGTGTTTTTGGCCAACGTGCAACTGGATAATCCCAAACGTAACACCGTGCTGCGCAAAATAGCTACCTTGCGTAGTTTTACGGCTTATTTACTGCGCCAGGGGCATTTAACTAAAAATCCGTTTAAGTTACTGCCTTCCCCTAAAAAGGAAAAGTTGTTGCCTAAATTTTTATCCGAACCGGAAACCGACCGTTTAATAGAAACGGCCGCCCACAGCAAACATTTTTCACCGCGTAACGTAGCACTCTTTGAATTGATGTACTCCAGTGGTCTGCGCCGCAGCGAAGTAACCGGACTTAAAATACGTGATGTAGATTTTTTTAACGGACTTGTAAAAGTGCTGGGGAAAGGGCGCAAAGAACGCTTGGTCCCCGTCACACAAACCGCCCTACAGGCCCTCAAAGATTATTTAGCCACCCGCAAAAATCCACAACCGCAAGAGGCGTTGTTTCTAAACAAAAACGGAACTGCGCTCACCGGGGACGGGCTGGCCTATATTTTTAAAAACACGGCCATTGCTTCGCACTTGGCCCGGCGGGTAACCCCGCACAGCCTGCGCCACTCTTTTGCCACCCATTTGCTGGGGCACGGGTGCGATTTGCGCAGCTTGCAAGAAATGCTGGGCCACAAAAGCTTGTCCACTACGCAAGTATATACACACGTCTCGCTGGAGCAACTTAAAAGCGTGTACGACCAAGCACATCCCAAAAGTAAGGAGTCATTATGATTGGAATCGGTGTAGATATCGGCGGCACTTTTGTAAAGCTCTATGTAATGAACGACCATGGCAAAATCTTCCGCCAGGAAAAACTGGAAACAGATTTTTCCAAAGGGACCAAAGGATTTGTGACCCAGATCGGTAATTTTATTAACGAAATTAAGGAAAAATTTACCGACCAACGTGTTTGCGTAGCCATCGGTGCGCCGGGGGATGTAGACCACGAAAAGGGGGTTTTACGTTACAACCCCAATTTAAAATTTACCGACGTGCAAGAGTGGCCTCTTGCGGACCAGTTGGAAAAATACACCGGCCTGCGCCCGCAAGTGGTCAATGATGCCACCTTAGCCGCGTGGGGCGTGTACGAAACCGATTTAAAACGCCAAGGAACCAATGTGCTCATTGTCACGTTAGGTACCGGGGTAGGCGGCGGACTGATTATTAATAAAGAACTCTACCAAGGCTCACACGGTACTGCCGGAGAAATCGGCCACATGAAAATTGCCGACACCACCGTTGGCCCATTATGTGGCTGCGGAGCACGCGGCTGTTTAGAGGCCTTTGTGGGTACGATTGGCATTAAACGCCGCACGTTGCAAAGTATTGTTGAACACCCTGATTCTATTTTAGCTAAAACGGTTAAAACCGGGGCGGACTTTAAAGTAGACCAAGTGGCTAAGGCGGCCGAAAAGGGTTGTCCGCAAGCCCTGCAAATTTGGCAAGAAACGGGATATTATTTAGGCTTGGGAATTGCCAATTTATCTTTAATTTTGGATTTGGACACCGTCGTTTTAACCGGAGGTGTTTCCGGCGCGGCACCCTACTTTATGCCGGCTTTAAAACGCGTGCTGGACAACCAACAAATTAAAACTCCGTTTAAAAAATTAAAACTACTCGTTTCCAAAAACCCCGATATCGGCGGAGCAGGCGCAGCCATGTACGCGTTGCACCAAGCTCAAACTTATTTACACAAATGAAAAAACTACTATTTGTTTTACTCATCGGTGTACTTCCTGCTTGGGGGCAGCAGCGCGCATTGCCCGCCCCGCAAGAGGACAGTTTTGTTTATTTCACCGCCGATAAAGCACAAGTAGAACCACAAAATAAAAAAGTCACGTTGGACGGCAACGTACAGCTCATCCAAAAAACACCCGACGGTACTATACGCACCGTAACCGGGGAAAATATCAGTTTGGACCAACTCAACACGCAATTTACCTCCCAAGGGCCGCTGCGTATTGAAGATAATAAAGGAAATGTCATTACCGGCAATAACATTTCCGCCAACTACACCACGCAAGATTTTAAAGCCGAAGATATGACGACCGAATATCCCCCCCTGCGCGTACTTTCGGCCCGTGAAATTTCTTCTAAAAACGGTAAAAAAGTGCTGCGCAAAGCTACCGTAACTTGCTGCAATCAACCCGATCCGCACTATACGATGTCTGTTAGCAAACTATCCATTTCCCCACAACAACGCGTCTTTGGTACCAATGCCGTTTTGCGTTTAAACAATGTACCGGTACTGTATTTGCCGCTGTTTTGGCGCTCCTTAGATTCACAAAAATTTTGGACCACATACGTGGAATTTACCCAAAGTAACAAGACCGGGTTTGGTATTTTAACCACTACCACGTTCCCGGAAGTATGGCTTTTAAAACCTAAACTTAATTTAGATTACTACACCAAATCCGGCCTGGGTATCGGCGGGGAACTCGCAGCCGTCCCTTCCGATAAACTACGCGGAACCGGCGAATTTTACTTTATTGACGACCATGCGGATTATCAAGATTTTTCCCTCACCAACTCTAACCGCTGGGGCGTACAAGGCGGATACTGGTGGGAATTATATGATTCTTCCAACCACTTTAATAACCGCACCGGGGCACTCTATCAGTTCCAAACGCAATTTCGTATGGTGTCCGACCCGTATTTCTACGATTCCTTCTTCCGCAGTAACCCCTATATTTTCATGCCGGACCAAGATACCAGTTTCTCTTTTTCGCGGCAAACCCGCCGCACAACGTGGCGTGTAAACTACCAACAAAAAGATTTATTCGTATGGAGCAAACAAAAGTATATGGCCCAGGAACGGACCTTGCCGGAACTCAAATTTATGATGCTGCCTATTAATGACCCGTGGCTAAAAACCGCTAACCGATTTGAAGTTAATTTTACCAATACTTCCAAGCTGCAATACGATGAGCCAAACCAAATCCCCGAGGAAGGACCTTATCAACGGCAACTCCACGCCAAATGGACCACCGAAAGAGCCCTTAAACTAAACCGCCATTTTACGCTTTTACCCCGCGTGTTTTATGATCAAACCGCTACCTTTGCCGATAAAACTTACGAAAATAAAGACGCCTGGGTGGGCCGTATTGGGGGAGACCTAAATTTGCAAACCCGCTCTTGGCTGGGCAATACCGATATTGGCTATGAATTTACCAAACGCCTTTCCACCGGCACGCTTACTTCGGACCAAAATTCATTGGACAAGGGAATTGAGCGCAACCATTTGTACTTAAAACATTATTTCCGGCACACTTCCGGCACATACGTACGTTTTGAAAACGGATTTAACCTATCCGATACCACCATTAATTTGCAAACCGGATACTTGGAAGCACTATCCTGGGAACATTTAAAAAACCGCATTGAACCCCTTATTTTGGAAACCGGTTATACTTCTCCCACCGGTTTATTTACCGGGTATGTACAAGACCAATATGATATTACTAAAAAGAACATTAACTTTATCGCCCAAACGTACGTAAACATAAAACAACACTCTTTGGGATTCGGTTTTAATAACTTTGCTGATTATACCTCGCCCGATTCCAAGTACAAAACCCAAGCAGACCGTTACACGTTCACGACCAGTTGGGGGATTCACCCGACGAGCGGCCTGTGGAGTGCGGACCTGGGAATTGATTTTTCTTTTTACCGCAAACATTTTGACAGTTTTAACAAATTTGCACGTTTTGAGCGTTCCTTCCATGATTTGAAAGTGGAAGCAACGATCCGCCACCGCAACGAGAACTTATCGTTTGCCGTGCGCTTTAACATTTTGTGCGGGCAGGGAGCTAAAAAAGAGCCCCAACCCGACACCTATTTTTATCCGTGGATGAACGACACCCACGTGCGTAACTAAAGAGGTATAGTATGGTAAATCCGCTTATTTATCACAAACAAGGTTGGATAGAAGTTATTTGCGGGTGTATGTTTTCCGGCAAAACCGAAGAACTCATCCGCCGCGTACGCACGGCTCTAATTGCCAAACAAAAAGTACAGCTATTCAATTCATCTATTGATACACGCTACGGCATCAACAGTATTATTAGCCACAACCAAAATAAAGTGGCCGCTATTTGTGTGAAACACTCCAGCGAAATTTTGCCCTTGGTAGAAAAAAACACCCATGTGGTGGCTATTGATGAAGTGAATTTTTTTGACAAAGGCATTGTGGAAGTATGCGAAGAACTGGCCCGCCGCGGCAAACGTGTGATTGTAGCCGGCCTGGATACCGATTACCGCGCCGAACCCTTTGAAGTAACGGCTGCCTTGTTAGCCAAGGCAGAGTTTGTTACCAAAAACTTGGCCGTTTGCACCAAGTGCGGAAATCCCGCCAGCTTTACACAACGCATCAGCAAAGATACAAAACGCATTGTGGTAGGAACAACGGACGCTTACCAAGCACGCTGCCGCCGATGTTTCCGTAAACCGCGCGCAACAAAGGCTAAATAAGATACAATATACTAACTGGGAGGAAAGAATATGATTTACGCAGGATTTTTTAGACGTGCAGTTGCGCTGATTATAGATGTAATCATTGTGATGATTCCGGTCCTATTTATTTTTGGACCTATGTTGGCTGTGCAAGTGGTTCCCTTATCGGACAATACCGGCAATATTTCCGCTACGCAAGCAAGCCTGTTGGGAGCTACGATATTAAGCTGGCAGATTGTTTCTTTGCTCATCATGTGGCTCTATTTTGCCTTCTTTGAAAGCAGCACCAAACAAGCCACCTGGGGCAAACAACTTCTGGGCATTAAGGTAGTAGGCCCTCAAGGGATGCGCCTAAGCTTTGCGCGTGCCACGGGCCGGTTCTTTGCCAAAATTTTATCTTACCTCATTTTTTACATTGGCTTTATTATGGCGGCATTTACCAACCGCAAACGTGCATTGCATGACTTTGTAGCGGAAACATACGTCGTCAAAACAACCTACGAAGAAGGCCAAGAATTACCCGAAACCCCCCGTCATACGCTATGGCTGATACTGGTAAGCGTGGTATGGGTTTTAATCTTGCTGGGCGGACTGTTTTTGTCTTCCCAAATTAGCCTCTCGCCTACCGAGCAGGCCGCTCAAATGGCGTCCGAGCGTATGGAACAGTTGGCTCAAAATGGCACGCGCCTCACGCAACCGATGCGTTTAGAAGGGATGACGCTTTTTTATACACCCGACGGATACCGCGCCGTAGTAATCGACCCGGTTTCCAACAACAAGTTTACGCTCTTCTTGCAAAACGGAACCAATCAAACGTGTTGTTTGGCTTTCCCCTTTGGGGATTGTGAAACGACGGGTTTAAAAGCGTGTAAGTAAAACGGTTTTACAAAATAAAAGGGAACCAAATAGGTTCCCTTTTTTGCTGTCCAAAAACCTCAAATTTTATTGGCTGATTTATCAGATTGTCGCTGACAGGGCCAGTTTCCCGAGGTACGGGGTAATTTTAAACAAATTTGGCCTGGTTCTAGGCGCACGCGAGGGAGGAATACTGGCGGCACGCGCGCGGTAGCGCGGAAGTATCCGACCCAGCGAGCAACAACGAACTAGGCCAAATTGGGAAAAAATTTACATGCTCCAGTGCGGTGTAAACGAATCTCCCTCTACATCGGCAAGCAAGTGCGGCGCACTGCCGTCCATATCCATCATATACAGCTGCCGCCGCCCATTACGCGTAGTGGTAAAGGCAATAAAACGTCCGTCGGGGGACCAGGTAGGATCTTCGTTGGAGCCGGCGTCGCTGGTCAGGCGTTTAATTTGTGTACCGGTAAGGTCCACTAAGAAAATATCCATCGGGTGGTATGCACTTTCGCGCCCGGAAAATACAATCCACTCTCCGGTCGGTGACCATTGGGGAGTGTCGGACCAGTTAAATTTTTTGGTCAGCGGTCGAGTTTGCCCGGTGGCCAATTCCATAACATAAATTTGCGGATTGCCGGCACGATTCGATACAAAGGTAATATATTTCCCGTCCGGTGAGTACGACGGAGAACCATCTACCGAGGCTTTATTGGTAATTTGTACTTTTTGTTGGGTTTCCAAATTGTAAATATAAATACTCGGGTTCATGCCGCCGGAACTGGTAAACACCAAAGCTTTGCCGTCAGGCGACACACCGCCAATTAAACTAAGCCCTTTCTTAATGATAATAGGCGAAATTTTACCCGCGCGTAAGTCAATGGCAAAAATATCCGGGTTACGATACTTGTACGTGGTATAGAAAATACGCCCGTCTTTACTCCAACGCGGCAAGAGAGAAATTGAATTATCCTTGGTTAAGCGTTGCAAGTTTTTACCATCGTAATCTACCACATAAATTTCTTTATGCTTAGTGGCATTATTGGCAAACGCAATCTTCGTGTCGGCAATCCCTCGTTTACCCAAAAGCGAAGCGATTACTTGGTCCGAAGCTATGTGTGCTAAACGGCGCAAACTGGCTTTACTTCCCTTAAACGCTTTGGCAAATACGGCAGAACGGGTAGACATGTCATAAACGTAAATCTTGATGGTGTAATAGGGTTCCGCGTAGCTAAGCGTACCTGTAAGCACATAACTGGGCCGCGGCGTCACGTTCGCCCATTCTTTAAGTGAATCTTTCACTTTATTAACATCAAAAAACGGTCCGCCTTCCTTTACATCAAAATAACGGGCAAAGAGCAAATCCGCGCGCAGTACATCATGCACCGTAGCAGAAGCTTCTTTGCTGGCCTCATCTGCGGAAAAAACCGGCATAGCAATTGCCGGCAACTGGTGCTTACCCGCAGAGGTAATACCAATGTAAACATCTGTTTTTTTAGGCGCGCCGTACGCGCCGACCGTCACAAAAACAACGGCAAGCATTAAAAATACAAAACGTTTTAACATAAACGGCCCCGTTTACTCTGTTAATTTGGCAAGTTCCGCTTGGGCTTGGATAGCTTCGGAAGATTTGGGAAAATCTTTGACCACCGATGACAAATAGCGCTTTGCCTCGTCCGTTTTACCTAGAGGAACAATGCTAAGCGCGTATTTTAAACGCGCGGTAGGAATCAATTTGCTCTTGGGGAACTGCTGCAGCACCGTTGCATACGCAACGGCCCCTTTTTTAGTTTGGCCCGCCGCGATGTACGCATCCCCCATGTAAATATAGGCCTGGTCGGCATTTTCGCTTTGCGGGTATTTAGTGGTGTAGAGTTTAAAACCGGTAGCAGCCGCCTCATAAGAACCCTTGTCTAAATGGTTTTTTGCTTCGGCAAATAAATCCGAAGGAAGTACCGCGTTGGCAGGTTGTACTACCGGTAAAGAATCTTCCCCGTCTAATGAGGTGCTTTTCGTGCCCCGAACGGAAGCTAAAATATCATCAAGCTTAGCCGACAGCTCCGAAATTTGCCCCCCACTTTGGGATAAATTCTCGTTAGAAACAGACAGATTTTGGTTGAGCTCATCCATTTTGCTGGCCAGTTCCGCCTGGTTAGCCTGCATCTGGGAAACAATCGCCTTGAGCTCGCTTATATCCTGTTGGCTGGCCGGTAAACAGCCAGACAACAAAGAGCCCGCACCCCCTATCAAAATAAGTGTAAGAATCTTCTTCATAGGTTTGCGGGCTCCTTGTCAACTGATTAGATTAATAAGCTTGTAAAAGCGTATCAGCTCTGCGGTTTTGCGCCCAGCATTCGTTGTTCGCTTCGTAGCAAACCGGTTTTTCTTTACCGTAAGAAACGGTAGAGATTTTGTCAGCCGGAATACCTAAGCGTACATAATAAGCTTTTACTTCTTCGGCACGTCTTTGACCTAGAGCAATGTTGTAAGCAGTGGTGCCGCGATCGTCGCAGTTTCCTTCTACGATTACTTGGTAGTTGGATACAGCGGAAGCAGCCGCTTTGATGGCTTGCGCGTTGGCTTCCACAATTTTGCGGTTGTCAGCGGACAAGGTGGATTTGTCTAAAGCGAAGTGTACTACGCCTAAAGCTACTTCTTGGGCAGGCACTTCTACATTTTCTTCAGCCATTACCATATCAGAAACGGCCACTACGGTACCATCAACGGCGCCGTCATTTTTTTTGTTTTTGCTGCAGGCGGTTAAACCGGCGGCCACAGCTAATACGAGTACTACTCTGAGTAAGTTTTTCATTTCTTTCTCCGTTATAGATTTGAACTCCTACCTATAAATAATAGCAACTTTATACGTTGGGGTCAATCAATTTTTAAACAAAATTTTATTTTTTCTGTGTGCTCATCCTAACAACTTGGCTAACAATTGGTTAATCACACGCGGGTTAGCTTTGCCTTTACTAAGCTTCATAACCCCACCTACTAATGCGCCGATGGCGGCCTTGTTGCCTTTTTGGTAATCGGCTACTGCTTTGGGGTTAGCGGCAATCGCAGCTTTGGCCCACTCTTCCAGTTGCCCCTCGTCACTGACTTGCACCATGCCGCGGGCCTCTACAATTTTGGCCGGGCTACCGCCGTTTTTGTAAATTTCTTCAAATACTTCGCGCGCTTGCTTGCGGTTGATTTTGCCCGACTCGGTCATTTCCAAAAGTTCGGCTAAACGGGCGGCCGGTATCGGGGAGTCTTCAATTTCCTTGTTATCGGCGTGCAACAAGCCGAGCAGATCTGTTTGAATCCAGTTAGAAGCCGTCTTTAAGGACACTTTGCCGCTCTTGGTAACTTCTTCAAAATAGTCGGAAATTTCGCGTGAAGACGTCAGCACGCCGGCATCATAGGCGCAAAGACCCGCCGCCATAAACCGTGCTTCTTTGCTAGCCGGTAGTTCCGGCATAGCAGCTTGCACTTTTTGCAACCAATCTTCTTGTAAAATAACAGGGGGCAAATCCGGCTCCGGAAAGTAGCGATAGTCTAACGCATCCTCTTTGGAACGCATCGGCTTAGTAACCAGTTCCACTTTATCCCATTGGCGGGTTTCCTGTTTGACGCGGCCCCCGTTATTTAAAATTTCCGTCTGGCGGTTAATTTCGTAAATGAGGGCCTCGCGCACGCCTTTAAAGGAGTTTAAATTTTTAATTTCCGCGCGCGTGCCGAACGCTTCTTGCCCCTTGGGGCGCAAGGAAATATTCACGTCCACACGCAATTCCCCTTTTTCCATATCACAGTTGGAAGCCCCCACCCAACGCATCAGGCGTTTAATTTCGGTAAGATAAGCATACGCTTCGTCGGGGCTGCGCATATCCGGGAGCGATACAATTTCCAAAAGCGGGCTGCCTGCACGGTTATAGTCCACCAAGGAATAGTCGGCCTCGTGCGAGGATTTGGCTGCATCTTCTTCCAGGTGTGCATGGTGAATCCCGATTTTTTTCTTTTGCAAATTGTCTTTAGGTCCGTAGGTAATTTCGATGTATCCGGCCCCGTTAATCGGTTCGTCGTACTGCGTAATTTGATACCCTTTGGGTAAATCCGGGTAGAAATAATGTTTGCGTGAAAAAGACGAATAGCGGTTCGTAACACAGTTCATAGCAAGCCCGGCGCGCACGGCTAGTTCCAGGGCCCCTTCGGTCAGCACCGGCATAACCCCGGGGTGACCTAAACAAATAGGGCATACCGCCGTATTAGGTTTGGTGTCTTCACTCACTCCGTTAGGGCAAGCGCAAAAAAGTTTGGTATGGCTGGCTAGTTGTACGTGTATCTCTAGCCCGATAACAGGTTCAAATTCGGTCATAAAAATTCTCCTAAAATACTATAATACAAAATATGAAGACCCTTTTTAAGCCCACCTCGTACCCAAAAGGGGCTGCTCTTGCTGTAGGAGCTACGCTGGTGTGGAAAGTAATTTCCTTTGCCAATGCACTTTTATTGGCGCTTTATTTTGGCGCAAACCGCCAAACGGACGTATATTTCTACCTCATCATGTTAGTAGGATTTGGCATAGCGTTTTTGCAACGGCTTAACCAAAGTATATTAATCCCCGAAGCGATGTTCTTGGAACAAGAAAACAAGGAAACGGCCCGTCGCTTTATCAACATGTGGCTTTTTATTTATGGGGGGCTGGCAATACTGATAAGTACTGCCGGATGGGTGGGGACGGCCCCGTTGTGGAAAATTTTTTCGCGCTTTAGCGGGCCCATTTTAGCGCAAGACCACGCATTACTGACTTGCGGATTTATTCTCTTGGGGCTACAAATTATTACCTATTACTTAACAGCCGTAGCGGAAATGTATAAGTTTTTCAAAACCGCGTGGCTGGGGGTGCTTAATGCGCTATGCCCGCTTTTGTGTTTGCTTTTGTTCGGTACCCAAGTAGGCATTATTAGCATGGTTTATGGCTTCTTAGTAGCTAACCTTATACAAATAGTTGTATTGGGAATTTTGCTTAAAACCCAACTTCATTGGCACTTTGCGCCCGCATGGATACCGCTGCGCGTACAAACCCGGCAAAATATGCTTACCGGGCAAACCTTGGCCGTGTTAGATATGCTAAACAGTTGGTTACCCGTTTACTTAATCAGCGGCATGAACGCCGGCCTTGTAAGCGCGCTCAACTACGCTAAACAATTTACCGATTCCTCTACCGAAGTTTTTACCGCCCGCGTGGCAAACGTAGCTAAAATTGAAATGACTGAGCATGCATCTGCAAACCGTCCTGATTTAGCCAACCAAACTTTTGTGCGGGCGAGTTTTGTCCTTTTAGTATTACTGGCACCGCTTGTTGTCTTTTCCTGTTATTTTGCACCGCAAATTGTAGAATTATTTTTGGAACGTGGGCAATTCGGTCCGCAAGCCGCGCAAAATACGGTTTACTTTTTGCGCCCGATGTTGTTTGTGTTGCTCTTGTCCGTTCCCGGTTATTTGCAAAATAGCGTGTTAGCCGCCGAGCGGAAAATTAAGGAGTGGTTCCCCTATGCGTTAACTAGCGGCGTAATTTTGACAGGACTTTCTTGCTTTTTAATCCCGCGCTATGGTGGATTTAGCTATCCCTATATTTTGGCAATCGGGCTTCTCATCGGGTTTATACTAAATGCGTTTTTGTTTCGCAAACAGTTGCCGCAAATAAATTACTTACAACCGTTTTACCAGCTGGCACGCGTAGTCCTTTGGGCGGCAATAGCACTGATACCGGCCGTTCTATTTTCATACGTTCTCTCCCCGATAGATTGGGTACAAATTATGGGTTGCGGAGTCGTTTTTGTAACGGTGTATGTAGGAATTTTGTACGTTACCAAAGACGCACAAAAATTAGTTGAGTTCGTGCGAAACAGTTTCTAATACAATTTGCGCAGTAAGCGCGGTCAAATTCGCGCAAGCGGGATAGCCCAACCGGCAATCTGTATGCCAAGCCGGGCCTGAAAGCCACATACAATGCCCGCACTTATCCGCTGATAAATTGACGTTTTTAGAAAGCGCAAACAAACAAGGGGCCGTCGGCCCAAAAAGCACAACGGCTTTGGTACGAAGCCAACGCGTTAATTGCACTAGGCCGCTCTCGCCGTCTATATGTAGCCGGGCGCCGTTTAAAATAGCGGGTAAATCTTCCACCGGGGTTTGGCCCACTAAGCACAAATCCGCATTTTTAAAATGCGGACTGTTTTTCCCCCCTACTTGTACTATTTGGAACTGCGGGAATTTTTGCTTTAAAAGTGTTAAAAAAGTTTCCCAATTTTCCACCGGCCAACATTTAAGCGGTGTTTGGGAGCCCACTTGAAAAGACGCATTAATCCCGCTATGCACGGTGATATAGGGTGTTTTTAGCCCGTAACGGCTTACATCTTTTTGTAAAATTTTTGTTGGAAGTAACCCCGTTTCTTGCGTATCAAAAGTAAGCGCACTTAAATACTCAAGGGCTGCCAAACGATTGGCCCCCTGATGATATAAAAACCGCCCGAGCGCATCATCTAGCAAATAATTATCACTCAGGAAAAAACCCAGTTCCTGCTGTCGTTTTAACGAGGTTTGCAACGTAGGAATAAAGTGGGGAGCTAACTTTTCTATACGTTGTAAATTTACATAGACCGTCTTAAAAGAAAGGCACAACTCACACGCCATATCATACGCGCGGCGATACGGCAAGCGCGGCAAAATCACATTATTTTCGTCTGGGATAACCAGCAAGCGGGCTGCATTGGGCGAATCGGTCACGTAATGGAAAACAGCCTGCGGCAGTTGCTGGCGCAAGGCACGCACCGCCACCCATAATGCCGCGCTGTCCCCCAATCCACCGCGCAAATGCAGCAACACATTTAAACGCTTGGGATGTAAGTGCGGCCGATGAAAAAATCCCGCCAGTTGTTGTTGCAATCCGTAATACACCCGGTTGCGCAACCGACGATACGCATAAGCCAAACGCACCACGCGGCTTCCCCGCCCGTACATTTCCACGTAAGAGCGGATTTCTTCAAAAGCCAGGCGCGTTTGGTTGCTGTTCCAATCAATCATTTGGTTACTAAATTGGCAAATTCTTCAAACGAAAAACGCTCTTTGTGTTTGCTGGCCTCTAGCGCCATACCCACCCGTTTGCCCCAGTTGACCATCAGTTCATCTAAAGCAACCGTAAGCGGTTCTTCCTCGCCGGGATTGACGATTAGCCCACTAATCCCGTTTGCCACTAGTTCCGCCACACCGGGCACATCGGTAGCTACCACAGGAAGTTTACTGGCCATAGCATCTAAAAGCTCATTAAGCCCTTCGGCCGCACGCGCCGCAGAAACGTAAATATCGGCGTTACGCAAAAGGCTATACAGATCGGTACCTGCAGGCACCAGTTCGGTGCTGGGTTCCAAGTGATGTTTGGTAATCAGTTTTTTAAGCGCGGCTTTTTGGGTTCCGTCCCCCACAATTGTTAAATGCCACGTTTTATGCGCCGGGGCTAAACGCGCCCAGGTAGCTAAAAGCACATCAAAACCACCGTCTTTGGTCAAATTCCCCGCGGCTACAATGTTGTTTTCCTTCTTAAAACAGGCGGGTTTATTGTAGTTGTAGTGCTCTACCCAAATGGCCGGATTTTTCACCCGAACGGCGTTAGCACCGTAGCGTTTTTTATCCAGAGGTTTAGGGTTCGTTCCCAATACAAAAACGCGGACTGCTTTGGCCAGTAAGGCTTTTTTATTTTTGAAAGGTTTGGATTCTTTTAAATTTTCGGGCTCCACATACACAAAGGGGATGTTAAGCGCTGCCGCCGCTTCACAAGAAGGCAAGTGAGCCAGTGAAATGATTTTTTGCGCGCCCGATTTTTTTAACGTCGCAGTAAGCGTTTTAACGGTAGCCGTAGCAGACAAAGCAAGTGTAGGCAACTCGATGTAAGCCGGCAAATCTTTTTTTGCTCCCGCCAAAAGGACTTCATCCCCTTTGCCGGTTAAGAACGTCCCTAAAGCCGCGCCTAAACGCAGACCCGAAAAATCACGATGCGAACCCAAGAAAATAACTGTTTTCATATTTCCCCCCTTTGTTCTATTTTACATAATATGGGGAAAATTTTACAAAAAAGCGCCTTTACCCGGGCACACAACGACGAAATAGGGAAAATTAGGAAGAAAAAAAATTGCGGGGGTTGGATTTGAACCAACGATCTCAAGGTTATGGGCCTTGCGAGATACCGGGCTTCTCTACCCCGCAAGGTTATTATAGCAAAAAATAACGTCCCGAGCAAGTGGCGCAACGCTTTTTCAAACGGAAAAATCTACCTACAAGATGAAAGAAAATTCTAAACTAATTTTGCCCAGTTCTAGGCGGATGCGAGGGAGGTATACTGGCGGCACGCGCGCGGTAGCGCGGAGGTATCCGACCGAGCACACAACAACGAAATGGACAAAATTAGGAAGGAATTTTGTGCATTGGATAGAAATAAATTCCCATATACACCGGGTTGTCGGTAAACCCTTTCACGTTGCTGCGCATGGCCCAAAGGCCCGTCGGGTGGACGGTATAGAGCTGCATGGCATCTTCATACATTAGGTTATGCACTTGCTGATATAAAGCGTTACGTTCTTGCGGGTCGGTTTGCGCTACGGCTTGTTCAATCAATACGTCTACCTGCGGGTTTTTGTACCCTTGCGAAAGCGCATAGCGCCCTTGACTGTGCAAGAAAGGGAAATAGAAATTGTGCGCATCGGCAAAGTCTGCCACCCACCCGCGCGCCCAAATGGGCATTTGGTGTTTAGCGGTTTTTTCCAGGAAAGCGGGCCAAGTTACGCCGCGCAAATCAATTTGGAATTTAGGATTTAGTTTTTCCACATTTCGCTTTAAAATTTCAGCAGCAATTTGGCGCATTTCCCCACTTGTGTTGTAGGTAATTGTAAATTTAAAACCCTTTTCCCATACCTGTCCGCCCCAAGCTTTTTTAAAATGTTCCTCGGCTTTTTTTAAGTCAAACTCATAGCGTTTAAAACTGCCATCTTGAGGCACTAACCCTTGCGGAGCAGGGCCGATGGCCCGTTGTCCGCGCCCTTCCATAGACTGGTTTAAAAACCCGTCGTAATCAAACGCGTACAAAAATGCTTTGCGTAAATCTGTATCGTCAAAGAAGTTAGCGGGAATCCCCTGTCCGTCCAACTGGCCGGACCCCACATCCGGGTTGGCATCCATGTTAATATCCCGCGTAAAAAACAGCACCGGGTCGGTGCGCAAGCGGGGTAAATTATCATACAACGTTACGTGTTTATTTCCCTTTAATTGATTGATAAATTTAGGCGATACTTCCGCCACGTCCGCATCACCGGTTTCCAGCATCCGCCGTACCGTAGAGGGCTCTTCCACCGTGCGCATAAAAATTGTTTTTAGTTGCGGTGCTCCGGCAAAATAATTTTCATTAGCACTTAGCACCAACGTTTTGCCGGCGATATCCCAACGGGTAATTTTAAAGGGACCGGTCCCGTTGGAGTCTTGAAAAAACGGCGAACTGTCTTTGGCAAAATTATTAAACGCTTTCCAGTTTTCTTCACTGCCGTCCCACGCGCCGCGGTTTACCGCCCAGGATTTGCTGACAATGTAACTCCAACGCGCCAGGATAGATAAAAACGGCGCAAACGGACGTTTAAGCGTAATTACAACATTATCCCCTTCCACGCGTACGGCTTTTTCTACATCCTTAAAATCTACCGTAATTTCGCCTTGCGCGTTGCGGGTGGAAGAAACCCCTAAAATAGGTTCTAAAAGCAAACTGGACGGACCGCCGGAAATGTCCGAAAGTAAAAAGCGCATCAAAGAATAACGCACATCTTCGGGAGTAAGTTCCGTACCGTCGTGAAATTTGACCCCTTTTCGGATAGGAAACGTATACGTTAATCCGTCTGCGGAAAGCAACCCGTTTTGTACGGTAGGCACTTGGGTGGAAATAGAGGGTAAAAGTTCGGTTAAAGAGCTGCCGTTAAATTTTAAGAGCGTGTCATAGACGTTAATAAGCATGCCGTGCGTAACCCCGTCGTACGAATAGACCGGGTCCAACGATTCCATTTCCCCTTTGTGAATTACAATAAGCGTGTCTGGAAGTTCGGGCCGGGCACACGCAAAAAAACACAAAACGGCCAGTAGCAAAAACCCTAGTTTTTTCATGCGCGCCTCACTACGTACGCGGCACCTTGCTTGTTCTGCAACCACGCACCGGCAAAGGCTTTGGCGTCATATTCGCGCAGGACGCTATTATCATCGGGGGCAGCCGGGTCCGCCACTAGAATTTTACCGTCTTTGTAACCGCGAATCAGCACCAAGTGACCGGGTGTTTTTTCTAGGGGAGCGCCGGGAAGTTCGTCTTTTTTAAAAGCGATACTGGCAATTACCAAACTATCCGGCGTGACAAATTCTTTTAATTCCGCCAGCGAAGAAAACCGACGGAAAAAGGCCTGCGCGCCAAACTCGGCCGCCGCGGCCATATTAAAAAGCCAGTTGCCGTATATGTCGGCCGTTTGGTCAAATACCCGCGGCAAAATTTGCGCCAGCGGTACCACGTATCCCAGGGAATTAAGCGCCATGTAAAGCGAACAGGGGCTACAAATGCGGCGCTTGTGCGGCGTATCTTGTTGCATTTGAGAAAGAGGGCGCACTTGTTGAATATTGGTTCCGCTCGGCAAGTGCAGGGCCGATTTTTCGTCATACACAAAAGGAGCACGCACGATACTGGCCGCTAAAGACAAAAGCTCGGCATCCCCGTAAAATTGCAAACGGTAACGGTATGCCTGGGCGGGTTGGGATAAAACAAGCTCGTCGGTTTCTACTTTTCCAAACGCATCTTTTTGCGACGGGAAACTGGTTTTAAATTTGCCCGACAAGAGCCCTAATTTATAAAAATTACTCCACGTATTGTTTACGCGAACTTGCACTTGCAACAAAAGGCAACCGTCGGTAGCGGTGCGGAAATTGGCCGATAAAGTGATTTTATCAAACGGAAACGGAGTGCGAAAAATACCCGAGGTGACGGTTTTAATGTCACTGGAAAAGGTTTCCTCTACCACGTCTGCGGGCGAGTGAAACTGATTGAAAACGCACGCGCGTAAATGGGTATGCATAAGCGTTTCGGGGCACCCGGACTTGAACCGGGAACCTCCCGCTCCCAAAGCGGGCGCTCTACCACTTGAGCCATGCCCCGTTAAGGGTATTATATAAAATAAACCCTGCACTACGCAGGGTTTAAAACGTTCCGGGACTAGGATTCGAACCTAGAATTAATGCTCCAGAGGCACCCGTGTTACCATTACACCATCCCGGAGTAACAATTATATTATAGCACATTTTAAGTTGGCGTGTTTTTGTGCGCGTAGGCGGAATTTGTTATAATAACTATATTAGCGCCTATAGCTCAATTGGTTAGAGCAACCGACTCATAATCGGTGGGTTCCAGGTTCAAGTCCTGGTGGGCGCAGGTTTCGACGGTGGCCCGTTCTCAGAAGAGAGCGGGTCTTTTTTTGCCTTTTTCTCGTCGAGAAATCATTGGCAAAGTTAGCAAGATTATATATGCGAAACTATGTAAAAGGTGGGCACTTTTTGGACACTATGTTGGACACTTGTGACCGCCATTACCGGGACTTGAACTAATAATTTCCCTAGTGCCATTTGTTATACTTTTGGGCACACATAAAACCGCCCCTTACACTTGGCAGAGGGCGGTTTTTATATTTCCATTGTGAATCGTTAAAACGCAGAACGATAAGGGAATTTACTCATTTTTACAGGGGCCTGGTAGGTAAAATCGCCTCCGGCTTGTGTTTGATAGGCCTGGAAGTAAAATGCATATGTAAGAGCAAAATGCGGAACCACTCTTACATACAAACGTTTTTTCCATAGAGCATTGCCTTGGGCATCCCATTTGTAAATGTATTGAGAAGCTACAGCCGCACTTACATAACCGTTTTGGCTTTGGAATTGACGGTACCACTGCTTATATCCGGGCCAGGAGTTGCACAAGGAATACTTGGCATCATTGGAGGAAGGGGCAGATATGTGTTCCGTGGGCTTACCGGGGTGACCGGGGAACTTTTTGATAAGCACAGGGGCCGCATAAGAAGAGCCTTGCCCTTCACTTGAAAACTTATATGCCTTTGTTTGCCCGTTTTCTTGGGTTTGTGCGTAAAAACGGTATTGCCAAATGGCTCTGTCGCCGTCCCATTTACTAAGCCAGCGTTCTACTTCTGTATCTACCACTTTGAAAGACGGGTTTTGCCCCACTTTATTCGCTACCCATTCTTGGCAGGTAGGCCATTCGTGGCACATCTGTTGCACGCGCTCGTTGGCAAAAGGTATAACTTGTTCGGCAATGGCCCGTTCAAGGGCATTAGAAAGTTCGGGCAGATCTTTGGCTTGTGCTAGGGTGGCTAGTAACATGGTTCCTACGATAAATAATAAGTATTTCTTCACAAAAATCCTCGATTGATTTTATTGGCTTATACGATTGCCAAGATTTCCATCCTTGTATTCAAATAGATATATGCCGTCATCTGTTCGGACGACCATCAAATGATCATTCAGCTGATTCCCTTTTAATGTATTGAGATTTTCTGACGGAAAGGGCCGAGTTCCGGAAGGGAACGGGCGAGCTTCGGATGACGGAAAGGGCCGAGTCCCGGAAGGGAACGGGCGAGCTTCGTACGATGGAAAGGGCCGAGTTCCGGAAGGGAACGGGCGAGCTTCGGATGACGGAAAGGGCCGAGTTCCGGAAGGGAACGGGCGAGCTTTAACTTCTTGGGCTAATTGTCTTTTTAATTGAGCATTCAGGATAGATTGCGCCACTTGCCGTTCTACCTGTGCACTAACAGCGGACGGAGTTTTGGAGGACAGGGCTTCCGTTAACCCTTTTACAAGCCCTTTCTTTTGGGCAAATGCACTTGTTGCGGTTAAGCAAAGTGCGACGATAAGTATGGGTAATAAGTATTTTTTCATGTCGTTTCTCCTAGTTAGAATTATTCTAAAATCCGATTTACAATTTCCAAACTGTGTGCCTTGGTAGTATCTATAACGGGGATAGAGGCCTTTTTGATAATGTTTGGCAGTTCTGTACACCCTAACACTACGGCTTGTGCTCCGCGTGCTTGACACTCCTGTATAATGCCCTCTAATTGAGTCCTGGAAGTGTCTTTAATGATACCACGGCATAGTTCATTATAAATAATATCGTTAATAATAGTTTGGTCAGTTTCCTGCGGTAGAATTACCCGGATACCGTAATCGTTTTGTAACACGTCTTTGTAAAAGGGCTTGGTCATGGTGTAGCGCGTCCCAAACAAGGCTACGGTGCTAATGCCCTGTGCTTTGGCGGTATTGGCGGTTGCTTGGGCAATATGGATAAGTGGCACGGAAATATGGGCCTGTACTTGTGGAGCCAACAGGTGCATGGTGTTAGTTGCGATCGCAATGTAATCTGCCCCGGCTTGCTCTAGCTTTTGAGCGGACGTTATCATAATGCGGCCCAACTCGTCCCAATTTTCTTGAGATTGCAGTTTTTCAATGAGGTCAAAGTCGTAGCTTTCCAGCCATATTTTGGCACTATGAAGCCCACCTACTCGGCGGCTTACTTCTTCGTTGATATAACGGTAGTATTCAATGGTGCTTTCCCAACTCATTCCGCCGATAATTCCTATTGTTTTCATAAAATACCACTCCTGCATCTTGTTTTTATTCACAGATATTGTACTATATTTTCGATAAAAAACAGGAATGGCGTCTCTCCAAATTTGAACTTTGTAAACGCGTTGGTTTGCTTCTTTTCGGCTGCGCCTGTTTTGGTATAATAGGAGTATGGAACAATACCTCAAAGTAAAAGTGCATGCGGGCGAAAAGCATAATAAACTTATAGAAAAGTCCGCAGACACTTACGAACTCTGGGTCAAAGCCCCGGCCGAGCAGGGCCGCGCTAACGAGGCCGTGCGGGTGGTGTTGGCCGCACATTTGGGTATTGCCGAAAATAAACTTTCCTTAATCAAAGGGGCGACGAGCCCGGCTAAAATCTTCCTTTTACGCTAAGATGTCCCCAAACCAGCCAAATTTTGTTATAATATATACAAGGTAAAAGACCGCACGTTTTACCTGCGGTATTTTTTGCCCTACAAAACGCAAAAAAGAAATGAATGTATGAAAACGTACGAAAGCGTAATTATTGTTAAACCCCAACTCTCCGACGGAGAAGTGGGCGAATTTGTGAATAAGGTGAAAGCCTTAATCACTAGCAAAGGCGGAGAAGTAACCAGCGAAGAAAAATTGGGCAGACGCAAATTTACCCATGAAGTTAATCACGTTCGCGACGGTTTCTATCTCTACTTGAAATTCAAAGCCGAACCTTCTTTTGTAAAAGAATTGGATAACGCTTTGAAACTCAACGATAACGTGCTTCGCTCCATGACGATGAACGCCGTGG
>JAGCXL010000006.1 GCA_017961295.1 Elusimicrobiaceae bacterium | reverse complement strand
TATGGGCCTAAAATAGACAGAAAACAGGTCTTGACAAAATACGTTTCTCTATCTATACTAGTATTAAGGTGTATCACTCTGTGTTTGAGCGCGCGGTTCGGTGGGCGCGGGTCAACAAGAGTAGTTTTTATTTGTATGGGGTTAACGCTATGTTTACATTTAAACCGAAAAAAGTTTTTGAGAAGATAAACAAAATGGACCGCAAACAGGCCTACACGATTGGCGCAATTGTCGTCGTAAGTGTTGTGGCTTTGCTGATGTTAATCTCTGCGATGACCGGCGGGGAAGATGGCTCTTTTGAGGGAATGAAAGCTCGCGGGTATGATTTGGCAAATATGCCTTTTGCCACAGATGAAGCCGAAAAATTTTTATTGGCTAATGCCTACCCGGACATGCGGGAAAACGGCTCTACCCTTTTATATTCCGCGGCCGAGAAAGAAGCCCGGCAAGAAGCCGATGAACAAGCCGCTGAAGAGTACGCGTACGAGGGAAGTATGGAAGGTGCGGAGGCATCAAGTGACTCCGGTGACGCCTCTACCGACCGTGGTGGTTACGGCGGGTATGGCGGCGGTGGATCGGGGCGGCGTGGTGGACGTACCCCTACCAAGACCGAAATGGGTCAATTAGGGGCTGCGGGTATGGCCAGTGCTGGGGGTACTGGCGTGAGTGCTACTTGGGGACCGACGGGAGATTTCCGCCAATACAAAGGGCGTGAAGACCGCGGTCACGAGGCTCCGGCGCCTCTTGTGATTGGAAAACAAAAAGAGGCCGCGGCGTTTAGAACTGCTTCTGCGCAGGCCATTCGTGGAAAAGGCGATAGGGCCATGACGGATCAAAAAAAGGCACTTATGCAACTTAGTTTGGATGGTCAAAATCCAGTTCCTACGGCTCCGACAATTGGTTCCACAGGTGGTTTTCAAATTGAAGATGGGGCATTACCACATACTACGGGTTTAGAAAATTTAGATAAAAAAGTAGCCGAAGCTGTGAAAAAAGCTGAAAAGCAACAGAAAGAAGAAAAGCGGGAATGGTGGGAAGAAATGCTCATTGACCTTGCCAAGCAGGCGGCTAGTAGTTTAGTGGCTTCCGTTATGGACGGAGTTGGCGATCATGTAAAAGGCTGGATTAACGGTAATAGTGCTTCCCGCGCTGCTCGTACACAATATGCCACCGAGCAGTCCGGCAAAAGTTATGACAAATTAACCAAATCGGAACAGGCCGCTTGGGAGGCAAAAGGTCGTACAGCCGAAGATTGGGATAATAACAGATATTCCGCCAAAGAAAAGATGAACACGGTAAAAAACGGGACAGAGGCAACCTCTCTTGGCAAATCTGCTAAATCGGAACAACAAAGATTGGCTCAAGGGACTACGCACACCGCTGAAGTGTTGCAAGTTGGGCAAAAGAATAATAATAACAATAATAGTAACAATAATAGCAACGATAATAACAGTAGTAACAAGTAGTTATAATTTAGGCACTGCCTGATGATAAAAGGTAGTAGTCGAGAATCTGTACCTTGTGACAGTTTCCACAGATTTTGGAGGTTTTATGAATATTTTTAAATGGCTTAAAAATAAAACAGGCAAACTGCCTATTTCGTTAGCCCAGGCCGCGGGAATTACCGCAGTAGTGGGTGCTGCCGGTTTTGGCGCGATGAGCTTTTTAAGCTCTCCTGCCGATACTAACAATACCTTCTTGCCGCCCACTGCCAATCAAGGGCAGGTGGTCTATGTTTCCCAAAACGGGGGAGGCGGCCAGTATGAAGCCAACGGCGAGGTTGGCTCCTCGTTCAAAGCGACTCCGTCCCGTGCGATTCAGTTAGCTAATCAAGAGGCTGCCCGCCAAGCGCAAACCCGCGCTTTGGAAGAATCTGCCGGACAGCAAACCTACCAGCAACCTGGGGACGAGGTAAATCCCCAACTTCCCAAAGCCTATCAAATTTCCAATACGGATTTAGGTTTAGGTATGGGTACGGGGGCCGATAAACAATTAAATGGGTCTTTAGAAGCTTTTTCTACTATCCAAAATCAGTTAGCCGGGGTTACGCAAGCCGTAAATAATGCGCAAGCTCAGGCTGGTCAAGGTGCCAAACCGGGGGCTAATCCTCAAGCAGTTGCGTCCGGCCAAACGGCGGCTCAACTGGCCAGTGCGCCGCGCAACTGGGGCAATAGCGGTTTAACGCATGCTGGGGGCGGTAACAGCGGTTCCGCTAATACTTTTACGGTCCAAAATAGTGGTAAAAATGCACAAGCGCAAGAGGCAGCAACTGCTATGGCGCAAGCTAACAGTGCCATTGCTCAAGCGCAAGCGACTATGACTCAAATGCGTGAAGGGAACCGATTGCAATCTCGTGCTAACTTTGGTAGTTCGGACGGATTAGGAAAAGACAAAGATGCCGCTTTGCAACGTTCCCGCCGTTTTACCGGGAAAGGCAAAGACGAGCTCGCATTTATTCGCAAGCAAACCGCGGAGATTAACGCCAATAAAACTAATGCTGCTAACGAAGGAGGTGCTCCGTTTTTAGCTAGTGCCAAAATTTCGGGCGGTTTAACAGTAAGCGGGGATAATGTTACCACCGGGCAAGGTTCTTCCTCGGGTGATTTAAGAGGTACTTTTGCTAGACAAATGGGCGGTATCAATGCAAAATTGGGTTCTTATGAAACTGATTTTGAAGAACAAAAACTAAATAAAGACCAACTTTTATTGGACATGGCTGTCATGTTTGCTACTACCGTTGCTTTAATGGTGTTAATTGCTTTTCTCATCAAATTGGCTCGCGCTGCCGGTATTTGGGCCTGGATATTCTGGGCTGCTGCCGGAGTAGTGACGGCGGTTGGCTTGGCTACTATTTGGTTCGGGTTGGTCCCCAAAGTGGCTTCTTATGAACAAAATTATGGTTCAAGCGGTTGGACCACCTTTGGTTACGTTCTAAGTGGAGTATTTACAGCCGGCTTAGGGGCTGCTTGGCTTATGGGGTTAAAAGCTAAAAACTTTATGTTTGCCGGGATTAAATCTCTGGCAGGCCCGGCGCTGGGTCTTTTGGGAGGAGGATTTGGTGTGTTTGAAATGTTGTCTAATCCGGATAAGTACAAAGCTGCTGTGGATGAGGCAAATAGTCAAGCCCATCAAACAAAGGATCAGGTGGAGCAGACTGAAGATGAAGGAGGTGCAGGTAAATGACGCCTATGGAACCCAATTATCAAGCGGATACAAACACCGAACCTTTTTCCAAAAAAACCGTATGGATTTTACGGATTGTTCTGTTAGTTTTATTTAGTTTATGGGTAGCGTGCGTATGTTATTTACGTAGCCAAATACGTCAAGATAAAGCCAAATTGGAGCAGGCCCGTATAGAAGCCAGCCGTCATAACGAATTTTTACGCCGCGGTGCGCAATACCGGCAGGAGTTAAACAAATTTAATCAAGGCGTACGTTCGCGCAGCGCCTTTGATGAGAGGTAGGAGGTATTATGAATATATTTCGCTTTTTGAAAAGTACCCAAGGTGCTATTAAGCCGCTTAACGCACTCATTATTTCGGGCGCGGCCGGTGTAGGGTTTCTTTATGTGGCCAATATTGCCGCGGATAGACATATTGAGTCCAAACGGGCGGTGCGTTCACTTTCCAGCGTATCGCAAACGGCTCCGCAAGCGGGTATGTTGCGCCGTGGCAATTTACTTACCTCCATCAATGTACGCGCCGGACGTAGCCAATTAGCCACCGCGCAGGAGCGGGCTGCTATGAAGGGCACTAGCGCACTAGACCGTTATGTAGCAAACCAAGAGGCCTTAAAGTCTTTGGACGATTCCTTGGCCCGGGCTGCACAATTTGCGGATTCGGATGCTGGGCTCAATACCGGCAACCGCGAGACGGTGCAAGCCCCTACCCGTTTGGTGGTAGGAAATCCCAACGCTAATCGGGCCGAGGCGGTTGCGGACGGTGCGGCAAGCAGTTCGGCTGCGCAAAGGCAATCCGGTTTTTCTAGTTCCTCAATTACACGTGCTTCCGGCAACCCGTTTGGGGGTTCGGGTGCTGTTACCGGCGGGATTGTGGCACAAGGGGGCGAGCAAGGGCAGCGCTTGTCGGGTTCTATGCCGGGGGGCAGTAATATTGTTTCCCAACGCGGTTTAGACGGGGCTTTAGCTGGTGGGCGCAGTACGGCTAATTTCGGCACAAACCACGATGGCCGTTTAATCGGTGGCACCCGTAGTAAAGGCGAGCGCGATGAACTTAAAGATATTGTCAAACGCTCGGCAGATGCGGCTGGTAATCCAGATTCTTCTGCCAACGAAGGTGGACGTGCGTTCCTAGCCAATGCTAATAACTCCGGCGGGGTAAATGTGGGCGAGGGGGAAGATATGACCCGCGGGGCTTCGTCCGGGGATTTAACCGCTCCTACCAATAATCAATTAAAGGCGGTAGGTAATAAAATCAGTGATTTAGATAAGGAATTGGCCGAACGCCAATCCGAAAACCGCCGCTTGCGCAATTTGCTAATTGCAACCGTCTTGGGTTCTATTGCTATGATGGTAGCCGGGGCGATTCTCTTGCCTAAATTACATGGATTTTGGCGTGTAGCTGTAGCCGCTGCCATGTGTGCTGCGGTGGCTGCTGCCAATACAGTTTTATTCGTCAAGGCGGTTGAATTTATAGACCGCTACAATTCCACAGGCGGCACCGGGCTTGCCAAGTTGGCCGTCATCTTGTCGCCCATTATGGTAGCCGGTATGGTCTATACGGCCATTAAGCCCCAAGGTTGGAAAGGGCTAGGTGGCAAGATTTGGGGTAATGTCAAAAAAGCCTTTGAGCCGGTGGGCATGCTTACCGGACAGGTAACTAATGGAATTATGGGATTATTTAATAAATAAAAATCTTATGAGTGAAAATAAACCTACACCGCCCAATTCTGTACCGGAAGAAGACCTCAGCTTACACGAGGACTTTGCGCCCATTATTGCGGAAAACGGGTTAATTCGTCAGCCTAAAGTACCGGCAGAAGAAGAAATTTTAACCAGTACTCTTACCCGTATTGATACGTTTCAGGATTTGGTGCAAATTCGTCGTGCTGAAAAAGAAAAAACATTGCCGCCACAGCCGGTTCCGCAAGAGCTTTCTACCCAGGAGTTACCCGCGGCAGAGCATACATTTTCTATTGCCAATGAAGAGTCTAAACCGCAACTGGATTTAACAGAGTCTGCTATTGAAAACAATAAAACAAGTCATCCTGAACCACGGCCTTTACCGCTAGGCCGTGCCCCGAAAGGTAGTTATTCAGGGTCCAATCCAACCGATTCAGAATCTATTTCTCATAAGAAGTCGCAAGAAGAAAGCAACACACTGAAAGAATCTACTTCCACTCTTCCGGCAGTAATCCCGGCGGTAAATACAGCTTTGGTATCGGTTAGAAAAACGAAAAATCGCAAGAAGGGGTTGTTAAATAAAAAACGCAAACCCAAAAAACAAAAAAAGAACGTGGCTAACGTTCCGCCCACAGACACTCCGCCGTCCCCCAATGCGCAGAAGGAACATTTTAACCGCCGTTGGGTTTGGGTGGCGGCGGTGTTATGCCTTTTGTTCCTGGGTGGCATTGTGGGAGTATTACCGGTTGAAAGGATTCCGCTACTACGTAATTTAGCGTATGCTATGGGGTTTAGTAAAGACGATACGGCGCGTATGTCTTTTTTGCGTGCGTTACTTGCCTGGACAGACAAAACGATTGGTTTACCCGGAGAGTGGGGGGAAGATTCGTCACGCACTTCGTTATTTGCCCGGGGGCGTACGGCCAACAGCACCACAGAAGAAGACGGCAACGACAATTACGCCACCGGGTTAAATGCTCGTATGGCGCGTGTCGGCGGTCAAACCAGTTTAATTGACATAAATGCTTTGCAGAAATTACAACGCGAAAAAGGCCGCCCGCTAGACGTTGTGCGCGGGGCCGTAATGCCTAAAGCCGGGCAGGAAGAAGCCCAGGCGGATCCGGCCCAATTGCGCGACGGGCAAGTAATCGTCCGTACGGAATCTACCATTGTGCAGGGAGATGTCTATTTTGGCAGTGATGCCGGGGCTATTAATCGCAATTTGCAGGATGCTTATGATTCTTCCAAAACCCTTACCAAAGTCAAAAATCCGCACATTTCCGATGGCAAGCCGATTGATTGGCTTTCTAATATGGCCAAAAAAATGATACGGGCTACCACCAGTTTGGCCGGTGTGGACCGTCAGGTAGAGAATACCAAAGTTACTTGGATGAGTAATGTGGTGGATGTAGGGGACGAAAAAGAACATCGGGACTTATACCACGCTTGGATTACTAGCCGTATGTCTAAATATACAGAAAATAATATGCTTAAAAAGGCATTAGCCGATTCCAGCTTTTTAGGGGCGGACTTGCCGCAAACGGCTTCTAATGTGCTTAATTTTGGTGGTGTGCAAATTGATATGGACTCACTCAGTCAGGATCAAAAGGAGTGGCAAGAATATTTAGAGTGGGAAAAACAATGTAAGGAAGAGTTAAAAACTACCGGGGCCAGCGGGCGTATTGATAATTCCATCAATCAGTATAATGCGATGTTTTCTTCTTTTAATGAAAAAGCAGAAGCCAATTTGGGATTTCCGCAAGATTGCAACCCCAATGGGGGAATTAATGATTCGGCTCGTCGTTCCCGGTTTGTGGGAAGAATTAACAAAATTACCAACTTGTGTGATTCCGTAACCGCCGATTATGGGGTGTTGGGTAATAAGTGCCTTATGCAGTCTTTTACGGGGACTTGTGATAAATCTATTCGTGATACGTATAATGATAAATGGGATGGATTTGTGCAGTACTGTAACGCTAAATATTTGGAAGAAGAACAGAAATGGAAAGACGATTGGTGTAGCCAAAATAAGCCGCGTTGTGACAATGGGGAAACGCCTCCACCCTATCCTACGGAAAAATGGATAGCTGCCTCAAAAACATATACACAAGAAGAGTGGAACGGCCAAAGTATAGAAAATGAAGTATTAGAAGAAACGGGTGCCGACAGTGAGTATTTCTCGGCTGTTGTACGTGCAAAAGTAGATGAAAACGGGAATGTTATTTATGTCCAGCCGGGGTCCCAAGAAAACGTTTCTAATACTATTGTTGAAGGAATGAAACAAAATAAAACATTATAATGAGTTTTTCATAATTTTAAAAAAAGGGCTTGAAAAAATGAAAAATAGTGTTATAATAAGAGTAAGAGGTATTGTGAGTTAGGTTGTTACGCAATGGGTATCCAGTTGCGAACAACGCATGATTTATTTATGTTCTACCCGCGCATAAGCCATTTACATTGCTTAGCGCATACGAAGTAAAAACGCAGTTTTAGTTTTAAGGAGGAACCTACTATGCCAGAGGAAAAGAAAGATAGTTTCACCTTTAGCGATAAGATTAAAAGCAGCAAAGCCGCTGGCAATAAATCTTTCGCTAAATCTTCCGCCAAAATCGGGCGGGACGGCAAACCGAAAGCCACGCTTTTTGAGCGTACGCGCCGGGATGCCCCGTTCTTCATCGCCGCTTTAGTGGCGCTGTTGCTGTTGCCGTTCTTATACAAATACAGCGGCCAATCCAGTGAAGACCAACTTGTAACTCCCGGGATGGAAAGTGCGGAATTTGACCCCGAGCGTTACGGTTTTGATACCGCGATGGTGGAAGACCCGGACGGGCAAATTGCTCAGTTAGCCGGGCGTGACTCACTCTCTTTAATTAAAGGGTGGGGTTCTAACGAAGAAGAAGACTATGCCCGCGACGATATGGACCTGGATGCTTCTGCCTCTTACGAAGGCGAAGCGGAAGGCGAATACGCTGCCGAGCGTCACTCTTCCTCTGATATGGACATAGAAGAAAATACCACCAATATTTATAAACGCCGTGCCCGTGCAGGCACGCGTGCTGCGTTCCGCCGTACCAAAATTGGTGCGCTTAGTCCGGCGGGGTTGCGCCGTCCGGGTGGTAGCCGTTTAGGGATTAACCATTGGGGTGGTGGCCTTAAAGGAGCCGCCAAGAAAGTAGGCTCCGGCCCGACTTCTGCCCCTAAACCGGTTTCTTTGCAGCCGTTGCGTGCCGCCGGCCCGGCCCGTTCCTCCTTTGGGCAAGGCGCTGCAGCTGCCGCTCGCAAAGGGTTAGATAATATGGGTAAAGCCAACGCGGTAGAGGCGCTTCGCGATTCTTACGTAAAACCCGTAGGTCCTACCCGCAACGGCGGGATTGACTTGTTTGCCGACGGTCGTACCGGCGGGAACGGGAAGCTTAATCATAGTATCAACATCGGTAAAGGACAAACTCCTTGGTGGTGGGACATGATGAAGACCCGTATGCAAGAGGAGTGGATGGCCCGCTTCAAACGCAAATGGGACTGGATTAACTTCTTTGATAAGTTGGCCCAAAACATCTTAAAAGGTCTTTTAAACTGTATTATTACGGGCGATTCCGATGGTGACCCGGACAATTTCTTAGGTGTTAGCGCAGGCGGGGGAACCGCTCCCACATGCTGTGGCTACAAAGAAAGTGACTTAAGAGTACAGTATGGGGATGAACTTGCAAAAGCGGGTTCCTTAGAAGCTTTTTGTAAAGGTACTATGCGCCAAACATTAAGAGATCTTAAACATGATAAGAGCTGCGGTTTTAAGGGCGGGATACAATCCGAGGTCGCCCTTGGGCCGATTGAATCTCGTTTGAAATGTTTAGGTCTTAATGTAGGGGCGTATGCCTCGGGCGGGTTAGGTTTAAACGGTGCCGGTATGGACTGTGACAATATGCCTAACTACACGGTCATTCCGTCCGGTCAAGCTCGTAAATGGGATATCTATACGTATGTGGTGGCTCGCAACTACTTCCCGGATTCTTTAAAAGGAAAGTTCAAAGGTTTGCCCACTAGCGGTAAAAACCTACTGTGTGCAACTACGAACCGTGAAAATGGCGGTAGTTCTTTGAACCATGCCGACATTACGGGAGGTGTAGGTCACGTAAATCCTCAATTGGATGACGCGAGAGATTTTGTAATTGCTCAAACAAAATCAACAGATAATGTGCCGAGTGAACAACAGGCAATTCGTGAAAGAAGATTGAAAGTGGATCAAGAGGCACTGGGTGACGCGTGTGTCATTGTTGTTTCCCGTGGGAATATATTGCCTTATGAGGCCATGAAAAACAAAGTGATGGACCTCTTTAAGGATTTAGGCGGAAAAGACAAAGTTACCGAGTTAGAGGCTGAACAAGCGTTTAATCAGTTAGATATTATGTACGTCAGCTCTTTCGCGGCTAAACACAAACTGGCCTACGCGCAATGGTTTGAATCGGGGCATCACCTCAAAGAATTGTTACCTTTGCCGTACTGGGAGTTTGAAAACGCCTATGTACAGCATAGAAAAACCACGCACAAAAAAGACGGTAGCCGTGACAACGTCTATAAACGTAAATGGCGTGTATTGGACCAAGACATGGTGCGCGGTCCGAACTGCTACTACGACAACCTTAACTTTGAGTGTGGGCCGGAAGATGTTGCTATGGCTAAGTTGCATTTTAATGCAATCAATTTTAAAGGTGGTTCCGGAGTAAGACCTTCGGTGGATGATGTGCAAGTATCAGCTTCATTCCGCTACCTAAACGATGGAACCGAAGGGGCTAAAACGCCGGTAGAACAACCCATGATAGAACCGGAAAGATCTGCCGATGGATTCACATTTACATACCTGTTTGAACGTATTTACGATTCTAATCAGGTGAAAAATGTGTCGGAGAAAATCAACCCCGAAGGCTTAGTAGGCAACGTTGTATGGAGAGCCAAACGCGGCGAACAAATTATTACTAAAACTTGTCCGCTCAACTTTTCCGGTGACGGTTATACAAAATACGTTCGTGAAAACGAGTGTACAAGCCCGCAACAAAGCGCTATGTGTTGTGATAAATTGATGGGTGACACTCCGCACCACTGGGAGGAGGATACAACCAAACAACCGGTTGGCAGCCAGTGTGTGGATGATACAGTCCGTCAAGCTCCGCCGCAAGCCGGCAGCATGACTCGTTTAGCCCCGGTGTTATCTTGGGTTCCCTTTGAGGGGAAGGTAGATTGCCGCACCGAGGCCGGGGATGCCACGAATCCGGGAGAAAAGGTCTTTGGTGATTGTGACAAAGTGCCGAGCATTACTAAAGGCGAGGATCAACATTGTGGCTCCCAAATTCCGCTCATGATGGATTCGGAAGCGGCGGCTCAGTTCGTGCGGAATGTTGTCAAAACTTATAACGACAGAAATCCGAACGCAGCTAAAAAACTAAGCGATAAATTCTATGCCAACAAATATCCTACGGATGGGGAATTTGTAGATGCATTGTTTATTGCCAAGGAATTGGGCATTACACAAGTGCCTTCTTCAGCCGTATGCGAATTAGGCCGCGATTTTGTGCGTATGTCTAAAGATAAACATGCGGGGAATATGCCGGTGGCCGGAAGTAATGATGACTTTAAAGGCTTAAAGCGTTACTACCGCAACGAGTTAGGCGCTTTCTTGGCTTACGTACACCCCACTTCTATCTTGTATCCTGCCCGCTACTACGGCAAAGAAATGCAAGTATGCGATTGGCGTTTCTTGCCCGAAGGGACCCAATGTAGTGGACGCAAGAGCACGATGAAAATGGGTAAAGCATATTATTTTAACTATTACAACGATTCTAAAAACCACGCCAGTTTGCGTGCGTATTTAGCTTCGTTTGATGATGTGGGAATTCCGAAAACTTATCCGTTAGCTGAACTTGTCAATGGACACACGGATTTGGCACACAATTGTCCTACGGATAATTGTTCGTCTACCCGTAATCAATACAACAAAGATAATTATTTCGGGTTGATGATTTCGGATGTGGACTCAACTGATAACCAAGGGCAAGCTTGTGTAGCTTTTGCCGGGAACGCTATGATGTCAGTTGATAAAGCGCTTGAATACGTGCAAACTGTCTGTCGGGTTGGTTTGGATGCAAAACCTTATGGGAACCAATTTAGCGATCGTCCGGGTCCCAAGGCCTATGTCGCAAATCAGCGCTTTACTCGCCAAGGTACCAGCGGTGGAAATGATGGTAGTACTCAAAAACAACCGCAAGGGAAAGGCAGAGGATAAGTTAAATCTGTTTAAAAGGGCGGGCCGAAAGGCCCGCCTTATTTTTGCTATCATATACCTATGAGGCGTATTATTTTGTTTTTAATGGTGGCTTTACTGGTGGGGGAAACACTACCCGCTCGTGCGGCGTTTCCGTTTTCGTTTCGCAAGGCCGAAATCAAAACGGATTACTCTCAAACCGTTTGGGACCGTATGATGCAAGAACAATCTATCCTGGAAATGCGTCGCGGTATGGGGGAAATGTCCACCACTAATTATCAGGCGGCATCTAATAGTTTTGCGCGCGCTGTCATCAAAAACCCCAAAGATCCGCTCGGTTACCTACTTTTGGGGGCTTCGCTCTATTGGGCCGGCAAGGTGGACGATGCTATTAGCGAATATAACGAGGCCTTGCGATTAGACCCCAAAAACCCGATGGCTTATCAGCTTTTGGGTATTGCGGCCGGTTGGAAAGGCAACGTGCAAGAGGCGCAAGATTATTTTTTAAAAGCCAATTATTTTGACCCCAAGAAGGCAGATACGCATATGAATTTGGGCTCTACGTACGCCGTACAACGTAACTGGGATAAAGCGTTAGAACATTTCCGCCAAGCGGTGGATTTAGCCCCGCGTGAAGCCCTATACCGCTATCAATTGGGTACATTATATGAAGAGCTGGGCCGTGATGTATTGGCCGAAGAGTCTTTTAAGAAGGCATTGCATTATTTCTCTAATTACGAAGACGCCATGCTTAGCTTGGGCGCATTGTACGAAAAGTTAAACCGCCCGCAGGAAGCCTTAAAATATTATAAACGTGCGGTGAAAGTCAAACCGGGAGATTTTGTAGCCCGCTTACGCTATGGTTTTTTACTCATGCAGCAAGGACAAGTGCAAGAGGCCCGCAACGTAATAGAACAAGCATTTTCCATCACCCGCTTTAAAAACGACGGACTTGCCTTAAACGCGGTGTATCGTGCTAGCGGTCATACGGCAGAAGCATTTGAAAAACAAATCAACCAATTTAAAGAAAATTTGGAACAAGTGCCTTCCACAAAAGCTGTCAATGTGGAAGTGACGTTAGAATATCAGCCGGCTACACCTTCTCAAAAACAATCTACGCCGCGTGCCAACACTTTTGAACAAGCATACGAAAAATTGCATGCTTCCGGATCTTTACAAAATACTTCTGCTGCGCCTGAAACGCAAACATTTAAGCGAATTTTTAGTTTGCCGGGCGGAGATGAAAAATCTCGCCGGGAACAAATTGATAATTTAATTAACGGCTTACGTCAGGCCGTAGCCAGTGCGCCGGAAAATTATAACGTAAATCTTTCTATGCAAGGGCGTACGCTGGACTACAATTCGCCGTCTGCTCTTACTCAAAACCGCACCGCACCCCCTAAAGCGGTTTATGACCCGCGCATTGTGGGTAACGATATGGGACTATGGGTTATGGGACGCAGTTGGTTAGGTTTTGTGGACGAGGTTACCGAAGATTTAGCCGAATATAAAGAGTGTCCCGCAGATGATACGTGTGAGTTATTAAAAGGACTAGCGGCCTTAGCCCGAGGAGATGGTTTTACGGCCATGCAAGCATTTTCCAAAGCGGCACAAATCAGCCCACAGGATTCGTTGGCCCAGCTGGGGTTAGGTACGGCTGCTGTGATTAACGATGAAGACGAAAATGCAGTTTCTTCCTATACAAATGCACTTAAATTGGACCCTAAAAATAAAGTGGCAGCTAAAAATCTAAAAGTACTTACGGACGAAAAATGACCGGGCGTAATATTCAAAAATACGGGCAGCATTTTTTAATCTCTTCGCGTGTGATTCACGATATTGTGGATGCGGCAGAGGTACTCAAGGCCGAAAATTTAGTGGAAATCGGTCCCGGACAAGGAGCCCTTACACAAGAGCTTATTCGGCGGGGGCGTACTGGTTTTACGGCAGTGGAAATTGACCCAGCAATGGCGGCCTTTTTAAAAAAGAATTTGCCCTCTGCCGCACAGGTACATATTGTACAAGAAAATTTTTTGCAATTTGATTTAAGTACCTTGCCCGCTTTGCCGACGCAATTTATCAGTAATTTGCCCTATATTGATGCTGCGGAAATTTTGGATAAAGTGCTGGCATGGCCGTATTTTAAGACGGCCGTATTTATGTTTCAAAAAGAGCAAGCCCAAAAAATTACAGCTAAACCTGGCGAAAAAGGATACGGGCCACTTTCGGTGCTTAGTCAGTTGCGTGCGCGGATTAGCCTTATTTGTAATGTTGGGCGCGGATGTTTTAATCCTCCGCCTAAAGTGGAAAGCCGCGTGCTGGCTTTTGAAAAAATTACCGCTCCTGTTAATTTCGCAACAGTTTCGCGTATGGTGCAAACGGCATTTTTGCACCGGCGTAAAACACTATTAAATGCGCTTAGTTTGGGAGGATATCATACTTCCAAGATAACTTGTGCCCTTGAACAATGTGGTTTAATATTGACGGTTCGTCCGGAAGAGCTGTCACCGGCTCAGTTTGTTGCACTCGCTAATTTGATTTAAGGGCTTTTTCTAAAATGCGTTCGCCTGCCACAAACGGATGAATTTTATCTAGTAGTAAATTCTTTACAGCCGTAGAGATGAGTGCACTTTCTTTAGTGGTACTTGGAGCGTAAAATTTCCCGGCCAGCAACAATGCTTCTTGAGGAACTAATCCAATCAGCTCGCTACCCGTTATTTCCAGGCCCTGCGTGGCAGCTTCTTTTTTACATGCTTCAAATACATTTTGCAAATTGCTTTTATGGAAATCAACTAAGTTAAAAGATACTTGAGCACAACCATATCCTTCCATATACCAACCGATTGCTTTTACGCCGGGTAGCCCATCGTTTTTTTCGCGTAGTTTGGCGGCAATGGCTTTAGCAATATTCACATTTTGCGTATTTAACGAAATGTTAAACGCAATTAAAAAATTTCGCGTGCCAATCACGCTAGCTCCGCTACGGGCTACATTTTGCGTAAAACGACGCGGGCCGTAATCCGGGGGGAGTAGCTCTAGTTTGGTGGGTAGCATTTCATATTCGCCCTTGCGGATAAATGCTAAATTTTTACGCGAGGGAGCTGATGCGTTGGCTTCATACAAGTACACCGGGATTTGTAGTTCTTGGGCAACTTGCCTGGCCAAACTATCGGCAAAGGAAACAGTTTCTTCTAACGTGATATTTTTAAGTGGAATAAGCGGGCACACGTCTACCGCCCCTAACCGAGGATGTGCCCCGCTATGAAAACGCATATCTATATACCGCGCGCAAGCTTGGTACAGCATAAAACAAACATGTACTACTTGTTCGGGTTGTCCCGCTAAGGTTAATACCGTTCGGTTAGCATCGGCATTAGAGTCTACATGCAATAACTGCACATTACCTAATACGGCCTTAACGTCACCTAAAATACGTGTTAAATTTTCTTTGTCTTGTGCCTCGCAGATATTTGGCACAGCTTCTATCATTTGCATAAATCTATTATACTTAAAAAAAACTTGCAATTTTTTTTACATTTATAGTATATTAATGGTAGGTACTTATTAAGTTTAAGTACTTGATATATTAAAATAAGGAAGTATAAGTAAATGCCTAAAGGAAAAGTAAAATGGTTTAACGACCAAAAAGGTTACGGTTTCGTAACCCCCGAAGATGGTTCTAAAGATCTCTTTGTTCACTATCAAGAAATTCAGGGCGATGGTTTCAAGACCTTAGCTGAAGGCCAAGAAGTGGAATTCGAAGTTGTAGAATCTGAAAAAGGCCCGAAAGCCGTAAAAGTCGTCAAACTGTAATTTTTGAAGACTTAACAAGGGCCCCGCAAAACGGGGCTCTTTTTTGTGGTATCCAATGCCCCCTAAACAAACTTTTCAAACTTCACTCGGCGAACTGTGGCTGCTTTCCTACCCGCTAGTTATTACGATGGCGGCGCAGGTAATCATGCAATTTGCCGACCGTATGTTTTTGGCGTGGTACTCGCCTGTGGCGTTAGGGGCGTGCGTGCCGGGGGGGATGTTGGCAATGACGTTTGGCGCTTTGTTTGTGGGCCTTTCGGGTTATACCAACGTTTTTATTTCCCAATTTAACGCACGCAAAAAACGTGCCTGCGTAACGCTTTCGTTGTGGCAAGGGATATTTTTGGCCCTTTTATCTGCGGCGATTTTAGTAGCACTTACCCCAGTGGGGCGCACGCTGATTTATGCGTTTGACCACGCACCTGACGTGCGCGTGCTGGAACTGCAATACTTTACTTGGCTTAATTTATTTGCCGGGATTGCTATTGTTAACAACGCGTTAAGCAGCTTTTTTAGTGGTCGCGGGCAGACTAAAATTCCCATGTATGTAGCGTTAGTAGGTAACGCAGCCAACTTAGTGCTGGACTATATTTTTATCTTTGGCAAACTCGGCCTACCTGCCTTGGGCATTAAAGGGGCGGCTTGGGCTACTATTTTAGGCGGTGTGTTTATGACGATTATTTTTTGTACCCTTTTATTAACTCCCAAAATTCGCCGCACTTTCAAAATTTTCCGTCTGGCAGGGTTTTACAAACCCATTTTCGTGCGCATGGTACGTTTCGGGTTACCCAACGGATTTGGAATTTTGATGGATGTGATTTCATTTACACTTTTTACGTTTATGGTGGGGAATATTGATGTCCTTTCGTTACAAGCCAGCAATATTGTAATGAGTATGCAACCCGTGGTATTTATGGTAATTATAGGTCTGGGGGCGGGTATTCAAATTTTAGTGAGCAAATATCAGGGGCTTAAACGCCCGGACGTAAGTGTGCAAGTGGTTAAAAATGCGTGTAAATTGGGATATGCGTATTCCGGAGGTATTGCATTGTTGTTTTTCTTTGGGGCGCCCTTATTTTTACACTTATTTATTCCGGCGGGAACCGAAAACGGTATTGCACTTGCCGCCAAAACTTGGCCACTCATGAAATTAGTTAGCATTTTTGTATTGGGAGATGCCACATATTTGATTTTTGGTTCCGCTTTGCGTGGAGTGGGGGACACAAAGTTTTTTATGAAAGTAATGATAGGCTGCGCGTGGTTTTTGTTAATTCCCGGCACTTGGTTTTTGGTATATCGGTTGCGCGCTCCCATTGCGTGGGTATGGGGGTGGTTGACGTTTTACGCTTGGATTACCGCCGTATTTATGGTCCTACGTTTTGTCCGGGGTAAATGGAAAAACATACGGGTTACTTCCGCATAAAAATGTGTTACAATGCACTTATGCGGAGGTGTATATGGAACTTTTAAATCAGGCAGACGTTGGCGTATTTGGTGGTTCGGGCTTTTATAATTTTCTAAAAAATATTGAAGAAGTCAAGGTTTACACCCCCTATGGGGAAACCAGTGATAGTGTTTTTATCGGTACGATTGGAAAGCATAAAGTGGCCTTTATGCCCCGTCATCGCCGGGATCACTCTATTCCTCCTCATCAAGTAAATTACCGGGCTAACGTATGGGCGATGAAGCGTTTGGGCTGTAAACGGGTCATTTCTCCTTGTGCGGCGGGTAGTTTGCAAAAAGAAATTAAGCCGGGTGACTTTGTAATTTGCGATCAATTTGTGGATTGGACGGACGGGCGTAAGAGCACATTTTTTGAAAATGTATCTGTGTTTGAAGGAATGTCAGTTCAACATCCTTCTCCGGCGGAAACGTATTGCCCGCAGTTGCGTAATCTTGCGGTTAAAACTGCGAACGATTTGCATATCCCTGTACATGATAAAGGAACGGTCGTTGTTATTAATGGCCCTCGTTTTTCTACCAAGGCTGAATCCGCTTTTTTTACTCATCAAGGGTGGCACGTAATTAATATGACGGCATTTCCTGAGGCGTACCTAGCCAAAGAGCTTAATATGTGCCCTTTGAATATTTCATTGATTACCGATTATGATGCCGGGCTTATCGGGGATATGCCCCCTGTTTCACACGAGCAAGTGCTGCAAGTTTTTAATAGTAATATTGAAAAATTAAAAGCGTTGCTGTTTCAAATGATAGAACAAATCCCACCGGATGTGCGCAGTTGTTCTTGCGAACACTCTACCCAGTTAAACTTTTAATTAAAAAGGCCCCACATGGGGCTTTAGAAATGGAGGCTAAATTACTCTTCTGGCTTTTTTTGTTCCATGAGTTTTTTAATTAAATTCTCGTGGAGTCTCCATAAACTTTCATCCTTGTTGGTAGCCAAATTGTTTGCCATAAAGACAAAAGCGATAAAACGCCCGTTAGCATCGGGTACGTAGCCGGCCAAAGCTTTTACGCCGTCGATTGTACCGCCTTTAATGCGTACATCATCTATTCGGTTGGACGGCTTTAAGAATTTTCGTAATACCAATAAGTCTCCACGGTCATTGGGGGTGGCCAAAGAGCGGTAATAATACCCAAAATTGGAGCTTTGTATCATAAAAATTAAGGTATTTAACAATACGCGCGGGGTGAGCATATTATCGCGCGCGAGGCCACTACCGTCGTAAAGTACAGTATCATTTTCTTGAGCTAAATTATGTTCGCGTAAAAATTTTGTAAGCGCTGTTAAGCCGTTTTGGATACTTCCTTTTTGACCGTCCGCTACTGCCAATTGACGAAGCAACATGTCAGCATACAAATTAAAACTACGTTTATTGATAATAAAAATAATATCTTTAAGTGGTGGGGAAAGACGGGTATCCAGTAGTTTCATTTCGTTGTAATCGGGTGCTTGTTGCAATACTTGCGGTTTTTCGGCTACGGGCACTCCTTCTTTGGCCAGGGCTTCGGTAAGAGCTTGCACGGCAAAAAGCGCCGGATTAGGTAGAGCCGCTTGAATAGTAAATCCGGTCAAAGTTGTAGGGATGGTACCGAAAATTTTTAAATCATATTGATCCGGTGCTGCGTACACGTAGGCATTATCTTTTTTGTTTTTACTGTCTGCAGTTACAAAACTTTGAATTTCCACCTCGGGGATTTGGGGGGTAGTATCTTTTACTTCTACCGGTTGCCCGTGGCCCAGTTCCCCTTTAAAATGAATAGAAAATAAATTATCGTGGAAACATAAAGCACTGGCGGGTGCAGCAAAATAATTTCCCATATTTTCCCAATTTACTTTGTTGGCAATTGTTGGCCCTTCAAATAAGGATACATCGGCGTACACGCGGCCGTTTATTTGTTTAATGCCTGCCTCTTTAATGGCGTGTACCCATTGTTTTAAAACAGTTGGGTAGGTATCCGAACCTTTAACTCGTTTGGAACCTAATGTCATATCCCCGCCACCGCGTACGTATAAATTGCCGTCTAGCACACCGTTTTCGTCGGGTAAAGCCGACGCATATAGCTGAGTCTCAAAACGGTAATCCGGCCCCAACTTTTCTAACGCGGCAGCCGTCGTGAGTAGTTTTAAAGTGGAGGCAGGAGTGAAACGCGTATCTGCCTTTAGGCTGAAGAGAATTGCCTGCGGTTCATCCGCATAAGTTGCTACGCCGCCCCACCAGGCTCCTTGCAGAGCGGGGTGGTCCATTTGCGCCTGCACTAGTTCCTGCAGCGGCTGAGCCGCCACAAAAAGGGGGGAATAAATAAGTAAAAACAATAAAATTTTTCGCATATAAGTAAAGCTAGTTAAACCATGGGTACCATTTGTCCCGATCACGGATACTGATTAATAAAGAAATAGCTAACATGTCACGTGCATTTACGGCTTCGGGTTTGTCCAGGTTGCAGATGAGTTGATTAAATAAAGAGTGTTTATTTTCCAAAACGCCGCGGCTTTCCATCGCTCCGGTAATATTATAGTCTGCTCGCAATAATCCCCACAAATGTCCGCAGCACATACGTGCTAACGCCAATTTCGGGTTTCGTTCGGTGATAGAGGCAAATTCAATACGATCTTTGCTCATCAGTTTCCACGTTCTACATATAGAAAAGCGTTTGCGTTGCGCTAACAATAGTTCATTAGAACGTGCAAAGAAAATTTGATAATTTTCTTCCGTCAAACTATATCCTTTTTGTAGAATAACAGCTGTTTTTTTACCTTTTGGGTCAAAAAGAGTAATTTCGGTTAAAGAAATTTGTTCCCACACAATTCCGCAGAAAAAGATTACAAAACCGAGTGGTAACGCTAAGGCAGAAATATCATAAATCGTCCCGGCTCCGTTGGATGAAACCATATGTAAGTGTTCGCCCATACTAGTGACTGCCATAATAATTAGTGCAGCCAAAATGAGCACGATTCCTGTGAACATAATGAGCGCATCCCAACGGGTTGCCAAAGCCGTTAATATGTTGCCTTGATTATCCCGCGCGCGAAAAATAAGGGATGGGGTCCCATATAGGCGTTGGAGTTCAATCGGATAAAATGAATGGGGATTCGCAACCGGTTCAATATGTTTAGCGGGTATAAAAATGCGGGCAATTCCGGTGCCCAGCCATGCGATTGCAAATAAAGTAATTAGCAATATAATAACGTCAAATCCATGCCCCAATTCCCGGAAGAAAGGGGACATTTTAGGGGATACTAACGTATAAGAAAAAATCCGTTTTCCAAAATTTTTACTTTTTTCCTTGATGCTTTGCAGTTGTTTGCTCCATTTGGATGCCGGTATATCCGGAACGAGGGGTTGAGAACTTTGCAAGTCCTTGCCACCTTGTGTTGAAATAGATGAGTTGTTATCTTCCAAGGTCTCTACCGATACACTGGGCAGTGCCTGGGTATCGTACGCGCGGAAAATATCCATTTGCCCCATATCTTGGTCTGTATCGGGGGGCAGGGTATTAATTTGCCCCAGAGGGGAAATAGCCGCAAAAAGCAAGTCCGCTTCTGCATAAGTTACATTTTTAGCAAGTACAGAGTATCCCTTGCCGTTAATTAAAAAATAACCGGCGCTAAAATCATTTTTAGGGGAATAAAAACTGATGTAGTAAAAAGGCTCTGCGGTGGATAATTCCAGGTGTTTAATTTCTTCGTCGGTATAGCTGTTTTTAATAACCGTCATTTGCCGAGCTTTTACTTCAGCAATGTCGTTGTTGATCATCCGATCCAGGCAACTTTCCGTTGTGCAGTCGATGGTTTTAATGTCTAATCTTGCTTCCCCTTTTTTGACGGAAAGTATCCCGCGCTCGGGCAAATCGTTAGTCCGTGTCCATCCGGCGGGCATATCAATACTTAACGAATCATCTTTAGCGGTAAACAAATCCGCGGCACAAGGTAGCGCAAACAATATAAAAGAAAGGGACAAAATAAAATTTTTCATATTAGTATTATATATAATTACAATCACTTGATTGCAAATTTTGTCTACGCGCGCGCACACTCGTATTGTGAACAGGCCCAAAAAATAGTAAAATACCAAAGAGAGGTATTTTTATGATCAGTCCATATGTTCAAGCAAAATTTTCAGCAGTACGCACTTTTTTGCGCAAAAACGGTTTGGATGGCTTACTGGTGACCGATTTTGTAGACCAATTTTATTTAGCCAATTTCTTTTTTTACAAAGATGAAGCCATTTTTTTAATCACCCCCAAAAAAGCGTATGCGTTAACAAGAGGGCTCTATGAAGTTTCCTTCGGAAAGGCGGCTCCTTTTATGCAAGTGATCGGGGACGACGGAAATCGCGTGCAAAGCGTGATAAATCTTGTTAAAAAATTAGGTCTTAAAAAAGTAGGGTTTGACGTCGCTAAAGAAGGTTATGCGTCCGGTAAGCAATTTGCCAAAAACGGTTTTATTGAAGTGGATAGTTTGATTACGTCCTTGCGGGCTACCAAAGATGCGCAGGAATTAAAGTATTTGCGGACTGCCAACCGCCTGGCGTATTTGACCTACGAATATATAAAACCCCGCATTAAAACGGGTATGACGGAAGGGGAAGTAGCGGCCGAAATGGAATTTTTTATGCGCAAACATGGGGCCAAGTGTACGTCGTTTTTTACCATTGTAGCCTTTGGCGAAAATACGGCTAATCCCCATTATGAAACCGGGGTACGTAAGTTAAAAAAAGAAGATGCTGTTTTATTGGACTTTGGGTGTGTAATTAACGGGTATTGCTCGGACATGACACGCAGTTGGTGGCACGGGACAAAGACTCCTGCCGAATATACAAAAATTTGGAAAATTGTTGATAATGCCCGCAAACAAGGGATTAAAGCGGCCCAAATCGGTACCGCTTGCAAAGCGGTAGATGCCACTTGCCGCACGTTGATTAACAACGAAGGGTATGGCAAATTTTTTACCCATGGTACTGGGCATGGAGTAGGGATTGAAATCCATGAGAACCCGTATAATAATCAAACCTCCTCTTATGTACTTAAAGAAGGAAATATTGTAACGGTGGAACCTGGGATTTACTTACCGGGGAAATTTGGCGTGCGGTTGGAAGACACCGTTGCGATTGCCAAAACCGGAGCCAAAATTTTAACGAAGAAATAATATGAAAAATCTTGCCCAAACACGCCTGCGCGATTTGCGCCTTACGCTAAAACAAGCCGGATTGGACGGTTATATTACCACCGCCCGCTTGGAACAGCGCTATTTATCGGGCATAGATTTGTCTGACGGTGAGGCCGTCTTTTTAATTACGCCTTCTACCGCTTATTGTGTCACTAAAAAACTGATTGTTTCCAAAATGGCACCGGCCGCCGGTTTTTTTAAAATCATAGACGTCCCATTTGGCGGTATGGTAGAAGGAGCTCTTAAACTGGTGGAGGACAAAAAATTAAAGCGTGTTGCTTTTGACCCGGCTCAGGTAGGGTTTGAAACCGGGGAATTATTTATCAAACATAAACTGGTTCGTAGTTGTAGTTTGGTGGGAGAAATGCGCCGTCAAAAATATGCAGATGAAGTAGCTTATTTAAAAAAAGCGTGTGCGATTGCTCGGGCTGCATTTAAAGAAGTTAAACCGCAAATTAAAACCGGCATGACTGAAGAGCAAGTGCGTATTTTAATGGACGTGGCCATGACTAAGCGCGGTGCGGAAAGTATCCCTTTTAACATTGTGTGTTTTGGCGAAAATACGGCGGACGCTCATCATACGCCCTCTAAAACGCGCAAGCTCAAAAAGAGTGAAGCGGTACTGATGGATTTTGGCTGTTTTTATGAAGGGTACACGTCGGATATGACGCGTAGCTGGTGGCATGGAGGGAAAGAACCTGCCGCTTACAAAAAGATTTGGAACATCGTAGATACTGCCCGCAAAGCCGGTGTAAAAGCGTTGCGTGGCGGTGTGAACGCGGGGGCTGTAGATAAAGCCGCGCGTGAAGTAATTGAACGGGCCGGGTATGGGAAGGAATTTTTCCATACTACTGGCCATGGCATTGGTTTGCAGGAACATGATTTGCCTATCCTGCGTGCCGGTGCACCGGACGAGTTAGAAGAAAACTTTGTGGTTACCGTAGAGCCCGGAATTTATTTTGACGGGCGCTGGGGTGTACGTTTGGAGGACAGTTTTCTGGTCACTAAAACGGGTTCCAAAAAATTAACGTAGCACAAAATTCAGGGCGGTTTTCCGCCCAGTAAAAAGAGGTACATTATGTTAAGCACAACCGAATTTCGCGAAGGGCTGATTTTTCAAGATGAAAACGGCCAGTTGGTGGAAATTATTGAATTTCAACACCATCGCAAATCCCAAGCCCGTGCGGTGGTGCGCGTAAAACTGCGCAACATCAATACCGGCGCTATGATTGAAACTGCCTATCGCCCCGAGGATAAATTTACCGAAGTGGAAGTAGAAAAACGTCCGTTCCAGTACTTATACACTACCGGGGATATGGCCACGTTTATGAATAGCGAAACGTATGACCAAATTGAGGTTCCCACGTCTAAATTGGGGGAACTTACCAAATACTTAAAAGATAATATGGACGCGACCGGTATTTATATTAACGATCAACTTTTTAACGTGGAACTTCCCATCAAAGTACCTCTTAAAATTGCCTCTACCGTTCCCGGTGTAAAAGGCGATACGGTTGCCAATACTACCAAAGAAGCCACGTTGGAAACGGGTGCCGTTATCAAAGTACCGCTTTTTATTAACGAAGGCGATACGGTGTTGGTAGATACTCGTACCGGCAACTACGTAGAACGTGTAGCTGCTTAGTTTTATGAAGCGCACAGGGTGGGTGCTTGTTTTTGTTTTGTTATTATCACCCGCCCTGTACGCTTGGGATATTACGGTTGGTAGTTCTTTTAAAATTTTAGAGGTTGCGCGCGCGGGCGAGAAGATTATTTTCCCGTTGGAACGTAAAAAATACGCCAATATCCGCGTGTTAAACAGGGCCACTTATCAAGAGTTGCTGCGTTGTGCAGATCCTTGTAAATTGGCAGGGGAAATAGAAACCCCTCGTGTAGCGCTAGTTCGCCCGGCAAGCACGCAAAAAAATATGTGGATTGCGCAAGTAGATTATTTACCGGCGTGGAGACTAACATTTTTAGTATTTAAAAAAGGGGACAATTTCAGTATCCGGTTCCCTGAGCACGTTGAATTTTTAAATCAGGTACTTAAAGAGCGCACGCAGGAAGTTATTTTGCAGGCAATTGACGAGGAAAACAAATGAAGTGTATTCACGCTCCTACGGGTGTTGAGCTGGCTAGTCAGGTAGAGACTGCGTACAGTTTTTGGAGCCGTTTAAAAGGGCTCATGGGGCGTAAACAACTGGCCGTAGGGGAAGGCTTATTGTTAGAGCCCTGCCCGCAAGTACATACGTGTTTTATGTATTTTGCGATAGATGTGATTTTTTTAAGTAAAGATAATCGCGTGGTAGCGGTAGCAGAAGATTTAAAACCTTGGCGCATGAGTTCCTTTTACCCGTCAGCCCGGAGGACTTTAGAATTACCGTCCGGCACGTTAAAAGGTAAAATACAGATTGGGGATGAACTAATTTTTAATTAAACTTATGAGGAAAAAATCATGAAGAAACTAGTTATTTCGTTGTTATTATTAAGTTGTACCGGGGGTGCATTTGCCAGTAACATTTGGGATGATTTTTCCGAAAACGTTACGCGCGATAACGTCCGTGCGTTCACCAAAGATTTAGGTGGGCTTATTGGCTCGGGTACTTATACTACCGGGCGTGTACTGGGGTGGGGCGGTTTTCAAATTGGGCCCCGCGGCAGTATGATTTTTAAAATGAGTAAAGCAAACGGCTCCACCGAGGCTGAAAAAAATAAAACTGCTTTGGGCGACCGCGATAAAGTAGGGGCCGTTTTTTATCCATGGCTACAGGCCGATATTGGGCTGCCTTTCCGCATTGACGGGTTTATTCGTGCCAGCAGCTACCAGGGGATGACAATTGCCGGGGGCGGGTTTCGCTGGGGGATTACGCAACCTAATGAGATGTTAGGCTCGTTGCAACCTATGCTTGTGATTGCTGCCCATAGCGCTAGCGCGCGTGATTTTTCGGCCACACACTACAATGCCAGTTTGGTGCTTTCCATGAAGATTAAGTATTTTGTTCCCTATATTGGCGGCGGGGTAGATTATACAACCTTGCATGTCAATTCTGTAGCTGCCACTGCACTAGCTGGGGATAACGAATATGCCGCTACGGCCCGCGCAACAGCGGGGATGAACTTTAAATTGCCGTCGTACTTGGATTTAAGTTTAGCCGCTAACTATGCGCATTATGGGTTAGGGGGCGAAGCATCCTTATCCGTACGGTTTTAAATTTTGGAGTAACACGTATGATTAAACAAGGAAAATGTTTTTTTACGTCAGAATCGGTTTCGGCGGGGCATCCCGATAAAGTGTGTGACCAAATTTCCGATGCAATTTTAGATGCCATTTTAGCCAAAGACAAAACCGCTCGCGTAGCGTGTGAAACCTATATTACCCGCGGTCTTGTTATAGTCGGGGGGGAAATTACCACTCGTACGTGGGTAGACGTAGAACAAATTGCCCGTAACGTCATTAAAGAGATCGGATACGATGAAGCTAAATGGGGTTTTAACTATAAAACGTGTGCTGTGGTTAATGTAATCGGTAAGCAATCACCCGATATTAGCCAGGGCGTAGATGTAGGCGGTGCCGGAGATCAGGGGCTCATGGTAGGTTATGCCGTTAACGAAACGCCTGAATACATGCCGCTTTCTTTAGTCCTTTCACACAATATTTTAAAAACATTGGATAAAGTTCGACGTTCCAAAAAATTATCTTATTTGGGTCCAGATGCTAAAAGCCAAGTAACGGTAGAATACCAAAACGGCAAACCTCTTCGCGTGGATACAGTGGTGCTTTCTACGCAACATACCGAAGAAATTTTAGATAAAACCGGCAATCAAATTACGGCAAAATCTAAAAAAGAAATTATTGCCGCAGCCATTACACCGGTTCTTGGCAAATGGATGGACAAAAACACTCACATTTATATTAACCCTACAGGCAAATTTGTAATTGGCGGTCCCCAATCGGATACGGGCCTTACCGGACGTAAGATTATTGTAGATACCTACGGCGGACGTTGCCCCCATGGCGGAGGTGCCTTTAGTGGTAAAGATCCAACCAAGGTGGACCGCTCAGCCGCATATATGGCGCGTTATATTGCAAAAAATATCGTAGCGGCCAAACTGGCGCACGAGTGTACCGTACAATTGGCCTACGCTATCGGTAAAGACGAGCCGGTGGGTTTTTATGTAGATACCGACGGTACCGGGGTATTGCCCGACGAAAAATTGGCCCAAATTGCCCGGAAAATTTTTCCGCTAACCCCGCGCGGTATTATGGAACATTTTAAACTCCGCAACCCCATTTACGCCAAAACGGCGGCATTTGGACACTTCGGCCGTAACGATTTCCCGTGGGAAAAAACCGACAAGACGGCTGCCTTAAAGGCGGCTTGTAAATAGAGGATCCAATGAAAAAAGTATGTTTAGTTTTGACGGACGGTTTTGAAGAAGCGGAAGCGGTGGCCACGTTTGCTATTTTGCGCCGGGCCGGACTTGTGGTAGATATTTATTCGCTTACGCAAGGGAACGCGACGGGCCGTTTTGGTCTTACCTGCACCGCGCTAAAGCCGTTTTCCCAACTAAACGGTGCAGACTATGATGCGTTAGTATTACCTGGCGGGCCGCAATATGCCGCCCTGGAAAAAAGTGAAGGAGTGCAGGCTCTTATTAAAGAGTTTATAAGCGCGCACAAAGTAGTAGCTGCTATCTGTGCAAGCCCTACCATTTTGGGACACGCAGGGTATTTAAAAGGCAAAAACTATACGTGTTTTACGGCGATGAATGAAGATTTTGGCGGACATTTTACGGGTCAGTATACCACCGTTGATGACAACATTGTTACCGGTCAATCGGCGGCTGCCAGTATTGATTTTGGCTTTGCTATTGTAGAAAAATTACTCGGCCGGGAAAAGGCTGAGCAAATCAAAAAAAGCGTTTATTATAAGTAGAAATTATTTCTTTTCCGGTGATGCTAGCGGTAGTAAATCCTGCCCGTAAGCAAAATCAAATACCACCCCTGCCATAAATTTAAGCTGATTATAAAGATCTGTTTCGCGGATATGTTCGTCCGCTGCGTGGGCGGTATTGGTTTCCAAAGGGTTCATTTCCGGGCCCAAACCGTAGGTAATTACACCCAGTTTGCGCAAAATTTCATTATCTCCCGAGGCAGGGCTTAACCCGGGTATGGTAATAGCCCCCGGTAATAATTTATCAGTTGTATTTTTAATAGAAGCAAACAAGGGGTCAGTCCCGTCCATGGGCTTAGGCCCTGGAGTTTGGGGTCGTTCCAGCACTTCCAGTAAAATAGTGTCGTCCCCTTTAAATAAATTTTGTAACCGGGCAAAAAATTCATCGGGGTCCGTATCCGGCAGTAAGCGTACATTAAGTATAGCGCTGGCGGTGGCGCTGGTAGCCCCGGTATCGGCAGGAGACGAAACCTGTGTGGGAATAATTGTGTCTTTTAATTGTGTTTTAAAAAACGGGTCGCGCGCCATTAGTTCCGCGGCGGTTTGGCGGTTTTGCGGATTCTCGTTCGAAAGTAACATCTCAATTGTAGTTTTTCCGTCCTCTTCTTGCAAAGGTAAAATGGCGGTTAAAAGTGTACGTGCCGGGGAAGTAATGCGGGCCGGAAGCTCTAAATTTTCAATTTTAGCCAGTGCCTGTGAAAGGTGATACACTGCATTATTTTCTTGTGGAAGAGATGCGTGCCCCTCTTGGCCAAATGCGGTAATTTTAATATCCATATACAGTTTGGTGGCTGCTTCGGCAAACACAATGTCTGTTCCTTCTTTATCCTTAATAATCCCGCCTCCTTCGTTTAGTGCAAACCCGGGTTTAATTTTATCCCAATGGGTATTCCCTAACCACAACAGGCCGGATTCACTACCGGTTTCTTCTCCGGAAGTAGCTAAGAAAATAATATCTCGTAGCGGTTTTTGTTTTTGCTGGGCCAACCAAGTAAATAGTGCTAGGTAAGCAGCGGTATAATTTTTGGCATCGGTAGATCCTAGTCCGTAGATAACCCCATCTTTTTCCACGGCTTTAAAGGGGGGAATCGTCCACCCTTCTTGTGCATTGGCCGTGTCTAAATGAGAAATCAAAAGGAGCGGTTTTTGGGTTTTATCGGTTCCTTTAATGCGGGCCATTAAATTGGCGCGCCCTTTTTGCGGAATAAAAATATCCCAGTCAATATGATGTTTGTTAAACTCTTTGTAAAGGTAGCGTGCTGCTGAAATTTCATCAGGGTTAGAAACGGAAGTATCTATTTGAATCAAATTTTTTAGATGTTTTTTAGCGGACGCATTTAACTCGTCCCACGTTGAGCTTTCTTGGGCTTGTAGTGGTAAAAGAGTCACGCATAATAACACCGGTAAAAAGCATTTATTTTTCATAAGTAAACGCAAGTTGCACTCCCGGTTGAACGTGGTGTTTGGCCGCTGTTTGGGCCGCCAGTTCTAATACGTACTGTCCATAACCTAGCGCGTAAGCTACTTCTTTGTCCGGTGTATATGTATAAGAACGAGGCATTTGCTCGGCTACGCTTGTTACGGTTTTTTGGGAATTTATAAAGACCATATCCAGGTCAATCAGTGTATTTTTCATCCAAAATGCCTGTTCTTGGTCTTTATCAAAAATAAAAATCATGCCTTTATCTTCGGGTAGTTCTTTTACAAACATCAGCCCTTTTTCCTGTTTGGCTGGTGTGTCGGCTACGCGGGCTTGCACAACAAACCCGTCAGGCAGCGTAACGGGAATCGTTTGATAAGGTTTGCAAGCACACAAACACAAAAGTAGGCCCCACAGGGCAAAATAGTTGCGCATATATAAAAAGTATAGCAAAAATAGGGGAAGTATGTAGGCGGCAGCAAAGGAGTTAAATTGTTATAATGTATTTATGCAGGCTCCCGTTTTGCAAGTAGAAGGTTTACAGGTCCATTTTCGCACAGATTTAGGGGTAATACCCGCCGTGCGTGGTTTGTCGTATACCTTGCCTAAAGGGAAAGTCGTAGCGGTGGTGGGCGAATCCGGAAGTGGCAAGACGGTGCAAGCACTTTCTATTCTAAATTTGCTACCACCATCGGCACGGGTAGAGAGCGGTAAAATCTTATATCAAGGTAAAAACCTGCTGACGTTAAGGCCGAAAGCATTGCGTCAAATCCGGGGGCGTAAAATTGCGATGATTTTTCAAGACCCGGGGGCTAGCTTAAACCCGGTGCTTACTATTGGCGAGCAGTTGTGTGAAACTTTGTGCGCTCATCAAAAAATATCTAAACAAACGGCCCGCCTGCGTGCGGCTAAACTGCTAAGCCAAGTAGGTATTCAAGAAGCCGAAAAACGATTAAATGAATATCCGTTTCAATTTTCCGGGGGTATGTGCCAACGTGTTATGATTGCCATGGCGCTTGCGCTACACCCTGATATTTTAATTGCTGATGAACCCACTACCGCTTTGGACGTTACCGTCCAAGCCCAGATTTTAAAACTTATTAAAGACTTACAACGGCAAAATGCCATGTCCGTTCTCTTTATTACGCACAATTTGGCTGTAGCGGCACAAGTGGCTGATGAGGTATTAGTTCTTTATGCGGGGCAGTGTATGGAGCAAGCCCCGGCGGTAGATTTATTTAAAAATCCGCTACATCCCTATACGCAGGGGTTGTTAAATTCCCTTGCCAGCGTACGCCAAAAGGTAGAAAAGTTGCCTGCTATTGCCGGTAATCCGCCACGTCCCGGGGAGGTGTTGCTGGGGTGTCCGTTTGCGCTGCGTTGCCCCAAAGCGCTTAAAAAGTGTTTTGAAAGTTGTCCACCCATTTATGAAAATGGGGCGCGTCGTACGCGGTGTTTCTTGCAGGAGGGTAAATAATGCCTGCTATTCAGGTTAAAAATTTATGTAAAACCTACGTGCGCCGCCCATTTTTAGGGGCCAAGGTGGAAAAACCGGTGTTAACGGGTATTGATTTAACGTTGCAATCCGGCCAAGTTTTGGGTTTGGTAGGGGAATCGGGTTGTGGCAAAAGCACCCTTTGTAAGGTGCTCTTAGGTATTGAACCCATTACATCGGGATCTGTAGAAATTTTCGGGGAAAATATATCAGGCCTTTCGAGGACTTCTTGGAAAGAACTACGCCGAAAAATGCAAGTTATTTACCAAGACCCTTATGCCAGTTTAGACCCGCGCTTTTCTGTGTACCAACTATTAAGTGAACCCTTGCAGATTCACGGGTTATATCCCAATAAATCAGAGCGTAAAAAGTACTTGCGCGAACTTTTAACCGCCGTCCAGTTAGACCCGGTCATTTTAGACCGTTACCCGCATGAATTTTCCGGCGGACAACGCCAACGCATAGCTATTGCCCGCGCGCTTGCTCTTAAACCGCAAATTTTAATTGCGGACGAACCCGTATCTGCGTTAGACGTATCGGTGCAGGCGCAAATTTTAAATTTGCTTAAAACAATTCAACGGGAGCGGAAATTATCGGTTTTATTTGTTACGCACGATTTTGCCGTCGCACGTTTCTTGTGTGATGAAATTGCGGTTATGCAACAAGGTAAGATTGTAGAACAAGGCCCAGCGGAACAAATTTTTGAGCATCCGCAACACGGCTACACCCAAAAACTTTTATCGGCGGTACCTAGTGTGGAGGCGGCATTATGATGCGTTTTGTTTTACGCCGTTTGTGTCTGTTGCCGCTGGTAGTACTGGGGGTTACTTTTTTACTGTTCTTTTTAACACAGCGTTTAAGCCCCGAAATGCGTGCCTCCCTCTACGTCAAAGATCCACGCCAAATGGGCGCACTGGAAGAAGTGATTCGCGAGTACGGTTTGCGCGATAACGTATTTAAGCAATATGGCCGTTGGTTAAAGAACGTGGCACAGGGTGATCTGGGCTATAGCCCCAGTGCCAATATGCCGGTTTTACAGGCTCTTAAAAAATATTTGCCCGCCACAATTCAACTGGCGTTTGTTACCATGATTTTAGTAGTGTTTTTTGGCGTGTGGTTTGGGGCCGCCTCTGCTGTGCATAAAGATAAATGGCAAGATAATTTGGCGCGGTTTGTATCGGTAGGGGGGTTTTCACTCCCAATTTTTGTATTGGGGCTTATTCTCTTAATGGTGTTTTACGGGCAATTACATTGGTTTGCCCCGGGAGGATATTCTATTCAAACTGATATTATTATCCATGGGGGGACATTTAAGACTTACACCGGGTTTTTACTGATTGACAGTTTACTAAACGGTCAATGGCGTGTATTTGGGGACGTTTTTTCTCATTTGATTCTTCCAGCCATTACCTTGTGTATTGGGTCGTTTGCCTTGATGGTGCGCGTGATGCGTTCTTCTATGCTTGAAGAGTTGGGCAAAGATTATGTGCGTACCGCACGTGCTAAGGGCCTTGCGGAATATCAAGTTATTTATAAACACGCCGGTAAAAATGCCATTATTCCTGTGATTACCTTAGCCGGGATTCAATTTGTTCGCTTACTAGGCGGTACGGTCATTGTGGAAACGATTTTTGATTACCCCGGTATCGGGCGTTTTGGTGTGCTGGCGGCCCAACAGTTAGATATTGCCGGGATTTTGGGCTTTTCGCTTTTGGTGGCGGTACTATTTGTGTTTGGGAATTTACTGTGTGACCTTTTATATACGGCGGTAGATCCGCGGATTCGCTTGGAGTAATATGCGGCTTTTAAAACGAATTTATAAAAATAAAACTTCACTGTGCGGCCTTATTCTGGTAACGTTGTTTGCGCTTACGGCACTTTTGGCCCCGGTATTGGCGCCGGTGGAAAACCCCAATAATCCGTATCAACTTCCCCAGGCCGGATACCAAATTGAACCGCACCCCCCTTCGGCTCAACATTGGTTTGGAACGACCGAACAGCAATACGACCTCTACTACGGGGTAGTATGGGGGACGCGCTTGGCGTTCAAAATTGGGATTACGGTAACATTACTGGCGTTTTTAATCGGCCTTTTGATTGGCGGAATTGCGGCGTATTTTGGTGGTAAAGTGGATGAAGCTTTAATGCGGCTGACGGATGTTGTCTTTGCCGTTCCTTCCTTAGTGTTGGCCATGGTAATTGCCGCTATGCTAGGGCCAGATCTTAAAAATATGATGATTGCTTTAACCGCGGTGGCGTGGCCCAGTTATGCACGCTTGGTGCGCGGGGATATTTTGTCTATTAAGCAGCAAGGTTATGTAACCGCGGCGCGTACTTTAGGGGCCAGCGGCCTACGGATTTTTACGCGGCATATTGTGCCCAATGCTATTTATCCGTCAGTAGTAGTAGCTAGTTTGGATATAGGGTACGTGGTGCTTACGGCCGCATCACTCTCGTTTTTGGGTTTAGGTGCGCAACCGGGCACGGCTGATTGGGGGCAGCTTATTGCTATGGCGCGCAATTGGGTACTGGGTACTCCAGGCCACCCATTAGCGTATTGGTATACGGTAGTAGCCCCCGGAGGAGCCATTTTTTTATTCGTATTAGGTTGGAACTTGTTGGGAGATGCATTTAGAGATATCTTGGACCCCCGGCAAGGATAATGCTACAATATAACTATACTCGTTTTGAGAGGTGCTTATGATTCGCCGTAAAGACTTATATACTTCGCTAGCCGATAGTGCATTTCGCTACCCCAACAAGGTAGCCTTAGTGGAAGCCGGCAGCGGTAAAAAAGTTTCCTATCATGAACTCTTAATGCAGGTGGACCGCGCCGCTGATATGTTCTTTGAACATGGTATCCGCAAAGGGGACCGCGTGGCTGTGGCTCATCGCAATTCTATTGATACGATTGTGGCTAACTACGGGTTGTATAAGTTAGGGGCGGTTTCTATCCCCATGAACTTTATGGTCACCAAGCCTGAAGAAATTGAGTATATTTTAAATAATGCTGGTGCCAAAGCCGTGGTTACGCAAGCCGAATTTTTGCGCCATTACGTCAAATGCGTACCCAATATGCCTACCGTACAAACTATTTTTACAACAGACGAAGTGCCTTCTTCGGTGGAAGGGTGTGATAAAGTACAACTTTTTTGGGACGAAGTAAACAAGTCCACCTACCACGATGAAACGGCTTCGGCCTGTGCTACGTTGGACGATTTGGCTTTTATCTTGTACACTTCCGGGACGACCGGTCTTCCCAAAGGAGCTATGATTACCCACGGTAATTTAGCGGCAAACGTAATTTCTTGTGCGCAAATCTTTAAAATTACCGATGATGATGTTTTTCTGTGCTTACTGCCGATGTTTCACTCTTTTGCGTGGACGACGTGCGTAGTAATTCCGCTTTACCTTAACCTAAAAGTAGTTATTGTGGCTAACGTTATGCCGGCCAGCAAGTGGTTGGGAGCCATGGGGACCGAAAAAGTAACGCTTATTTTGGCCGTACCGCAAATTTATGCGGTGCTTTCCAAAGAAGCCAAGGGGCTTAAACAGCTTTATCTGCGCTTTTGGCCGTTTAAGAGTGTGCGGTTTGGCATTTCGGGTGCAGCTCCTTTAACCCAAGAAATTAAAGACCGATTTGAAGAAAAAATCGGTGTAAAAATTTTGGAAGGATATGGTTTAACCGAAACCAGCCCGGTAGTGAGTGTAAATACCGAGGACCTGCAAAAAATTAAATCCGTAGGTCCGGCGATTCCGGCCGTAAGTACCCTGGTAGTTGACGAAGAGGGTAAAGAGGTCCCGCGCAACAGCGAGGGCGAACTTTGCGTAAAAGGTCCGAATCTTTTTAAGGGATATTGGGGTAACGAAAAAGCTACCCACGATGCCTTTACCGAAGACGGTTGGTTTAAAACCGGTGATATTGTGGAAGTAGACGATGACGGATTTATCTTTATTAAAGATCGCAAAAAAGACATGATTATTATTAAAGGTCTTAAAGTGTTTTCCGCCCAGGTGGAAGCCGTCATTTGCGAACATCCGGCTATTGAAGAATGTGCCGTAATCGGTGTGCCCGACGGACGCGGTGGCGAATTTGTAAAAGTATATGCCGTTAAAAAAGAAGGGGCCGAACTTTCTGACGCGGAATTTAGAAAATTCTTAAAACTGCATTTGGACAACTACAAACGTCCGCGTGATTTTGAGTTTGTAGAAGCATTACCCAAAAATGCTTTACGCAAAGTACTAAAGCGGGAACTGCGCAAAGATGCGGTAGAAAAACTCAAAAAAGCCGTAGCAGCCGGTGCTGCAGCTCCGTCTGAGGACTAGCGTGCAAGACCTAGCGCACATTTTAGCCGAAGTGGTACCCCAGGGACACTATGTGGGGGGGATTGTGCGTAGCAGTCTGCTTAAAAAACAATCCGGCGATATTGACATTACCCTTCCTGCCAATAAAGTCAAACCGGCGGCGCTTGCCTTGGCTAAACGCCTGAAAGCCGCAACATTTGAAATGGACCCTGAACTGGGTGTGTGGCGGCTGGTTACCCACCGGCAAAAAATTCAAATAGACTTAACCGCCTATCAAGGTAAAGATTTAACGGCCGATTTGAAGCGGCGCGATTTTACGTTTAATTCCTTGGCTTATCCCGTTTCTGCTAAGCCGCAAATTGTAATTACACCCCGTAAAAATGATGCTGCCTACGTTATTTTAAAACGCTTACGCAAAGACCAAATTGTAGATAAGACGGGGGGGATTACCGATTTAAAAAACAAACTTATCCGTCTTAATGGACCGACTCGTTTTGTGGAAGACCCGCTGCGTATGTTGCGGGCATTTCGCTGTGCGGCGGAGCTAAAATTTACCATTACTCCTGCCACACTTGCGCAAATTAAGAAAAATAAAAATCTAATAAAACAACCCGCGGGAGAACGTATTAAAGAAGAACTGGACCGCTTATTTGCGGTGCCCGGTAAAACGTATGAATACTTGGTACAAATGGACCGCTGCGGATTATTAACGGCTCTGTTTCCACCACTAGAAGACCAACGAGCCTGTGCAGAAGTATATTACGGCCCGGGGGGTGTACTACGCCATACGTTTTTGGTATGTAAACGCATGGATTATGTGCTGGAACATTTGGATAAAGCGTTCCCCAAATATGCCAAAAAGTTAACTCCGTTTTGTCAAAATAAGTCGGTTTATAAAATGGTGGCACTCTTGCATGATATTGCCAAACCCAAGACTGCTAAGATGAAAGATGGACGTTTGCGTTTTTTTTATCATGAACAGGTGGGAGCTAAAATGGCGCGTCACGTTTTGGAACACTTGCATTACAGTCGAGCGGATATTCGGCTGATGTGTGCTATGATCGGAGAACATTTGCGTCCGTCCAATTTGGCCAGTAACGATATTTTAACGCAGCGCGGTGTCTATCATTTTTTCCGCGATTTGGGAGAAGCCGCAATTCCTATGCTTTTGTTATGTTGGGCCGACTATACCAGTTATGTAACGGATACTCAACTGCGCCGCATTTTACCCAAGAGCGGTGAGCGCATGATGACCCTAACGCAAGCAGAGCGTTTTAAAAATGTAGGAAAAACCTTGCGCCATTTGCAATTATTACATTTTATGCTGGGCCAATTTTTTGATAGACCCACAACGGTAAAACCCATACGAGTGATTAGTGGGCAAGATGTCATGCAGGTGTTGGGGTTAGAACCCGGTCCGCAAGTGGGGGCCATATTAGAAGCCGTAGCGGTAGCTCAGGTAGAAGGTAAAATTAAAACTCGTAAAGAGGCCTTGGCATTTTTAAAAAATTTACCGTCGGGAATGCTTGTTCCAAAATAAAATTGTACCGGGACAAAAATTTTGCTACAATAAAGTGTCTAATTTACGCGGGCGTGGTTCAATGGTAGAATGGAAGCTTCCCAAGCTTTAGACGAGGGTTCGATTCCCTTCGCCCGCTTTTTTTAACAGGACCTTACTATGGAAAATAATTCCCAAGAACTAGAAACAAAAACGTCTAATAAAGACATGTGGTTATTCCTAATTGTGCTGGATGTGATTTTTTTATGCGTCTTTGGTTTTTTTCTGTATAAGTATTTTGCGGCGCATATGATTAATCCGGCCCCGGCGGTTGTACAAGAGACCGAAGCGGTAGATGCGTTGCCTGAAATTAGTGAAGAAGTAATTATGGTAACGCAGACCAATGTGATCAAACCGCCCGTTGCCGTAAAAGAAGAAACAATAGTTGCGGCGCCCAAAGCAAAACCGCAAGCGGTTGCCGATAAAAAATCTCAGCAGGTTGCTGAAAAGAAATCACAACAAGTTGCTGAAACAAAACCCCAGTCGGTTCCGGTAGTTGCGTCAAAAACTCCTGCTAAAGAAAGTATTGTGGTTGCCCCGGTGGTTGCTAATAGCAAGTACCGTCGTGTTACTTTTAAATGGTTTGGAGATGGAAAACAAGTTTCTATTGTAAGCGGATTTACTATGTCCAAGCCGCAAGCACTTAAAAAAGTGGGTGACCATTGGGAAATTACACTTTCCATTGCTCCCGGTACGTATAAGTTCTTGTACATTATAGACGGCAAGAACACGCGCGATCCATACGCGGCTGAAAAAGACGGAAGATCGCTGGTAGTAATTAAATAAGTATTTTAAAGTTGTGTTCCCCTGCTTAGTCGGGGGAATTTTTATGTTTAAGAACCGGGGCGCGTTTAGAGGAACGCGCCTCGGTTGAGGTTACGACTAATTGCCCAAGAAGCTTTCGTTTCTTTCCTAGGCAGCAGAAAAATTTGCTGTATAAGGACCCCTTGCGGCTAGCAGCTTACGTTACGTTTAATAATACTTCTTACAACGCCTTCTACGTGGAACGCCGTTTTGTCTGCCACGATGGGCGTATAACGCGGGTTTTCACTCTGCAAAATGACGCTGTCCCCGTATTGAGTAAACCGTTTGACCATTACTTCGCCGTTGTTGACACACACCACAACGTCTTTATTTTGGGGGGTGTTACTTTGTTCTACAATGAGCCAATCGTGCGGGGCAATTAAGGTTTGCATGGAATCCCCGACTGCTTCTACCATAAACCCTTTACACGCCGGAAAATAAATCATACTGGGGTCCACAGGTACTACGCGGGTGGGGGTTCCGTCCAAAAGGGTTCCCTCCGGGCCGCACTTGGCCATGCCATACATGTTTAGGTAAATCACGTTGCGTTCCGGATCCTTGAGCACAATGTAATCACGCGGGTTAGCCGGATTACGTTTAAGGTACCCCTTTTTTTCCAATTGTGTGATATGGTGAAACACCACGCTTTTGCTGCTTACATTTAAGCGTTCCGCTAACTCTTCCATGGTTAGCGGGTCGGAAATATTGGCCTTTAAAATTTCTAAAAGTTCCACTTGTTTGGCATGAAGGGCTTTCATTTTATTCTCTCCAATATTATTTTGTTCTATATATTGTTCTATAATTTTTTTAATAAAAAAGCAAGCTGTTTTTAAAAATAATTAAAAAATAAGTATTTTTTAATTTAAGGATAGCTTGCTTGCGTTCTATATTTTAATACTTGCGGTGTTTTTCCCAGTTCCACGCAGTTTGAATAATGCGGATTAAATTATACTCAGGTTTCCAACCTAATACCGTTTGCGCTTTGGTGCTATCGGCTACTAGAACAGCCGGGTCTCCTGCGCGGCGCGGTGCGGTTTCTACCTTAAAGTCAATACCGGTAATCTGCTTGGCTTCCTTAATAAGTTCCGCCACACTAAAGCCCGAGCCGCTGCCTAGGTTAAAGCGTTCGCTTTTATTTTCACGCATCATTTTTTCAAGGGCTAAAATATGCGCGCGGGCTAAATCGTTCACGTGTACATAATCACGCACGCAGGTGCCGTCCGGCGTGGGGTAATCAGTTCCGAATACTTTGATAGATGGGCGTTTGCCGGAGGCAGTTTGTAAGACGAGCGGAATTAAGTGTGTTTCCGGGGTATGTGATTCGCCAATTTCCCCGCTATCGTCAGCACCGCTTGCATTAAAATAGCGTAATGCGGTTGCTTTAAGGCCGTAAGCGGTGTCAAAATCTGTAAGCATTTTCTCTACCATTAACTTTGTGTTCCCATAAGGGTTAATGGGATTTTGCGGGTGAGTCTCGTCAATTTTTTCGCGTACCGGTTCGCCAAAGGTGGCCGCTGTAGAGGAAAACACAAAATACTTGATATTGTTTTCTACCATAGCATCCAACAAATTTAATACTTGCGCTACATTATTGTGATAGTATTTAGACGGTTCTTTTACACTTTCGCCCACTTCAATAAATGCCGCAAAGTGCATCACTGCGTCTATAGCATATTTTTTAAAAACTTCCGTAAGGCGTTTTTTGTCGCCCAAATCTCCCAATTCAAAAGGGTAGCCGGTAACCGCCTCTTTGTGGCCTTTAGATAAATTATCAAATACAACGGGATTGTATCCTTTTGCGGCCAGCATACGCACTGTATGGGAGCCAATGTACCCTGCTCCGCCGATTACTAAAATGTTTTTCATGTGTAAAACTCCTTTTCCTTATTTTATAAAAAACGAAGGGATTTGTTATAATAATGTGATGAAAAAGTTCATTTTAGGGCTACTAGTAGTGATAGGATTATTTTATTTCTTACACGAGGGAAAAACAGAGATTAAGAATTTTCCCAATTCGCGTCGCTCCGTAGTAGCGTTTGGTGATAGTTTGACGGCCGGTTACGGATCCCCGGCAGGGACCAGTTATCCCGATGTGCTAGCTAAAAAAATCGACCGCCCCGTAGTTAATTTAGGCGTTTCCGGGGAAACGGCCGCCGCCGCCCCGGCGCGCTTGCAAGAAGTACTTGACGAAGAACCTTATATGGTGCTGATTGAATTTGGTGCTAATGACCATATGCGCCAGCAAAGCCGTCAAGCGGCTGTTAACGCAGTGGCTCAAATTGTGGACGAAGTGCAACGATACGGTGCGATTGCCGTTATTGTAGATACCGGCGGCCCGGGCATGGGGGAATATACCAAAGCCTACAAGCAAATGGCAAAAGAAAAAGGGGCTTTATTTGTGCCGGGTATTTTAAAGGGTATTTTTTATAAACCCGGTTTAAAAAGCGATCAAGTCCACCCCAACGCGCAAGGCTATGCCAAAGTAGCGGACAAAGTGTACCGAGTCATTAAAAACTATTTATAAGAGCTATAAAAATTCCCCAAAAACTAGTTTGGGGAGTTTTCACAAATTAGTGTGTTCTTCTTTTACCCGCGGTGGTGTTCGTTGGTATGTTGGCAGTTAATGCAGTAGCGCGCAAACGGCAACGCTTTCATGCGTTTTTTGCCAATCGGTCGGCGGCAATATTCACAAGTACCGTAAATTCCTTTGTCAATTTTGCGCAGTGCCGCTTCAATTTGCTCAATGGTGTTATGCGCATTGCTGGAAAGTTCAAACAAAATTTCTTTATCTAAACTCTTGCTGGCATCATCAATCGGGTCGCCTACTTCCACTTCGGGCATATCCATTTGTTTGGTGTTCTGCAGCCGTTTGGCGGCGTCTTCTTTGAGGGCCAATAAATGTTTTTTAATTTCTTTAATCTCTGCTGCAGAAAGCGTGTCTTTATTGTCTTTTTTAGCAACCATAACAACCTCTTACATAAAAAAATAAAGTGATCGTCCTGTATAGGGGCTTTCACACTATGCTACCTAGTTTAGCAAAGTAATCAGTTTTTTGCAAGGCCTGTGAAAAATATATTTAGTACACTATATATATGAAGCTTTTGGTATTGTCTTGTTGTGCGCCATGTTCGTGTGCGGCTATTAAACATTTGGTAGATAAAGGTGTACAGGTAACGGTACTATTTTATAATCCCAATATTTTCCCGTACGCGGAATATGAAAGGCGCCGTAAGGAGCAACAAAAGTTGTGCCGTCATTTGGGGGTGGATTTTGTAGAGCTTCCGTACGAGCACGAAGCTTGGCGCAAGCAAGTAAAGGGATTGGAAGATAAACCCGAGGGGGCGGAACGCTGTGGTGTTTGTTTCCGCATGCGTTTAAAACAAGCTGCCCGCTACGCAAGACAGCACCATTTTGACAGGTTTGCCTCGGTACTGGGGACGTCGCCTAAAAAAGATGTGCAGCAAGTGCATCGGGCAGCCTACCAAGCCTGGATAGAGGAAGGAACGCCGTATTGGGCAGAGTCGTGGCGCAAGGACGGGCTTAGCGAACTGCGCCTGGCGCTTATTGAAGAATTTAATTTGTACGCGCAACAGTATTGCGGATGTGAGTTTAGTCAAAAAGAGTATGAAAAAAATAATCAAAATAATCACTAAAATTTTTATTGTGGCGGTACTGCTACTTATTTTGGTAGATTTGGAGATTCACCTAGTGGCCCGTACAAAGTGGTTCAATGATCGGATAGAGGACGCACTTAAGGGCGCTTTGGGGCGGGAAATTATCTTGGGCCCTATGCAAGCCAATTTGAGCGGCATTTCCATATCGGGTATCCAAATAGCTGAGAAAGGCGGTTTTGAAAAGGGTGTTTTTATAGAAGCGAACCGTTTGCGGGTGCGTGTTTCTTTGCGGCATTTATTATACGGGCACCTAAAAATCAATTCGGTAAGGTTAGCGGGTGCTACCGCACGTTTAATTACCTACGCTGACGGAACAAACAACTGGGCGGATTTAATTGCTTCGGATACGATTAGAGAAGGGGGGGAACCCTCTAAAGAGGTTCCTCTTACCGTAACAGCCAGGCGCATACGGTTTGAAAATTTGCGCCTTATTTATGTAGATGAAGAAACACCGCGTACGTTTGACGTAAGTGGCCTCACATTAAATATCAAACGTTTTAATTTAGACGAAGAATTTGCCGTTTCTTTAGTAGCCCGGTTTTCCCACAAAGAAGCTACTTTTGAGCGTACTGTGCCCTTTACCTTAAAAGCGCGTATTAACTTAAAGGGGTTAGATTTATCCCAAGCGTATGCGGACGTGCAACAATTAAAAGCTTTTTATCAAAAGTCTACTATTACGTTAAGCGGGCGTGTGGAAAATTTTGAAAATCCGCAGGCAGATCTTAAAATTATATTGCGTAATTTTGAATCTGCTATGTTACCCAATGGGGCAGATATTCCGCCGTTTCAATTAAGTCGCGCGGAAGGAGCAGTTAAAATTTCTACTGACTTGGATAAACAAAAGATTACGGTTTCTTCCGCCAAATTGCAAGCTTCTGGGATAGAGGTACAAGCCCAAGGGTATTTGAATTATGCGGGTGTGCTTACGTATAATTTTTCTTCTAAAGCGGAGTTGGTTTTAGGGGAAATCGGCCGTTGGTTCACTCCGGTAGCAGAGCCGTATCGTTTGGTGGGCACGGTAAAAAGTGAACTTTTAGCTACCCAGCAACAAATCAAAGCGCAACTTGCGTTTCAAGAAATCGGTGCGTTAATCCCTAATGTGGGGCGGCTTGCCAACGTGAACGGGCAAATAGATGCGCAGGAAAGTATGGATTTTGAAACGGGCAAGATGGACGCGAACATAGACGGCAAATTAAATGCCAATCCGTTTAAATTCAGCTTGCAGATGGACCAAACTGCGCAAAAAATTGTCGCCGTATTAAACGTCTATGCCAAAGAGGTCATTTTACCTGCCTTAAAACAAGCGGCGCAAGAACAAGAAGCCCCAACTGCGGTAACGCAAGACACCCCTAAACAAGCATGGCCTTTACCACCCATTGAATTAAAATCAAAGGTGCAGTTGGGTAGCGTGGACGTGCCCTATTTTCTCGGGAAGGATATTCTTTTTACTTCCGACGTATCCGGCCTTACACCCAATTTAGACGAGGCCCATGGTACCTTGCGCCTTGTTACCGGGGCCGGCAAAATACAAGATATTTACAAGCTCACTAACGAGAACCCGCTAACAAAAGTGTTATTTTTATCTCTTAACGTAACGGGAAAAGTGTTTAATTCGCTCAATGTACTGGGCGTGTTAAATAGTTTAGGCAGCGGAGTGGTATCTGCGGTTTCAGGTGATTCCAAAGAAGAGACCGATAAACCCGTTAAAACGCAAACAATCTTAGGGCCGGACGGCGAACCGTTGGAAATAGTGGTGGAAGAAACGAACAAAGAAGTTTCCGGAGAAATGGAGTACGACAAATTTGATACCGAGGTCAATTTTGTAAACGGCTTGGCCACTATTAAAGAAGGAACTTTTGTATCCCCAACGATGTCTTTCCGCTTAGATGGTACGGCGGATTTTAATACGGGTGTCTTAAATATGAAAGTACACGCGGCTCCCGGTCGGCACGAAGTGGACGGTATGATGCCGCTTTCTCTTAAAATCGGCGGTACGGTGGACAACCCCGAAGGGGATATGCAGGTATTAGGCAGTGTAACCTCACTCGTTACGCAGACGGTTACCAATAACGTGGTTTCTCGTCAGGTAAAAAAGGGAGTTAAAAGCTTGTTCGGTTTATTCAAAGGGAAGGAAGAACAACCGCAAGAACAAGAAGAGCCGCAAACTACTTCCCCAGATACTGTGCAATAACGTCTTCCTTAAAACTTACAAACGTGCCCGCGGAAATTGCTTGGCGGGCACGTTCCATTAAGCGGATTAAAAAGCGGATATTGTGAATAGAAAGCAAGCGGTGGCTAGTCAGTTCCTGTGCGCGGAACAAATGGCACAGATACGCGCGCGAATAGTGACGGCAGGTAAAGCAATCGCACTCTCTGTCTAAAGCAATATCCTGTGTGCGGTACTCGGCATTTTTGATGTTCACCCGCCCGGTAGAGGTCATTACCATCCCGTTGCGTGCCACGCGCGTAGGCCATACACAGTCAAACATATCTACCCCACGTTCAATGGCGTTTAACATTTCCACCGGCGTTCCCAAACCCATAAAATAGCGCGGTTTTCCTTCAGGCAAATTTTCGGTAACGGCACAAACGGACTCCTTCATTTGTTCCAACGTTTCCCCTAAAGAAAGCCCGCCAATGCAATACCCGTGTGTGGGTAAACTGGCCATGTGCAAGGCCGCTTCTTTGCGTAAATCCGGGAAAATGGCCCCTTGAATAATCCCAAACAATAACGAATTGCCTACCGTAAAACTGCCGTCCGCGTTTTTAGAAATCTGTTGTGTGGGAACAGTTTGTTCATACGCTTTAGCGGCCCGTTCGGCCCAGCGTTTGGTAATGTTTAATGCTTCGCGCGCGTCGTGTTTAGAGGGGGCCTTGGCGTGGATACACACGTCCAGCATGGTCCAAATGTCCGAGCCGATTTCACTTTCAAATTTAATCACATTTTCGGGGGTAAATAAATGTTTGCTGCCGTCGTGGTGGGATTGAAAAGTAACGCCTTCTTCTTTAATCTTGCGGAATTTGGGCAAACTATATACTTGAAAGCCGCCCGAATCGGTCAAAATACTGCCGTTCCAATGCATAAATTTGTGTAGCCCGCCCATTTGCTTAAGTAGTTTAGTGGTGGGGCGCAAGTATAAGTGGTAGGTATTGGAAAGCAAACACTCCGCTCCGGCGTTTTTTAAATCTTCGTCCGTCAGCGCCTTTACGCACGCTTGGGTAGCTACCGGCATAAATACAGGCGTATGCACGGCGCCGTGCCGGGTGTATAAGATACCGCTGCGCGCACGTGAATTTTTATCCTTAGCCAGTAACTGAAACGGAGCGTCCATATCTAAATTTTACCATAATATGGGTTTGTTGTCTTTTGGGGAGTCTTTTACCTATGTTTCTTTTACAATATATCTGCTTGATTTTTTGGGCCAATTGTATTATACTAAACACGATAGGGAAGGGTTATGTGAGTTCCAATTTTTCAGCTACATCTTCCCCTGTGAGTATTTAGGAGAGATCACATGCAAAAGAAAGCATTTACCTTGACGGAATTGCTGGTAGTAGTAGTAATTATTGGCGTGTTGTCCGCGGTAGTATTACCAAAATTTACCAAAATGTTGGAGACGCGCAAAGTGACGGAAGCGGAAAACATAATGACCGCTGTGCGTAATGAACAAGAAGCCCGTTGTACGTTAGATAAGGATTATACGGGCGAGACTGAAAAATTAGCATCTTTCCCTAAAACGGGCAGTAAACATTTCAGTTATACTTTAGATAAGGCAGGGATAACGGCAACGGGTGCCAAATATACGTTAAAGATACCGTCTTACACAGACGGACGCATTTGTTGTGCAAGTGGATGTGATGATTTAAGCAAAGATTATCCTACTTGTAGCGATCTGGAAAAAGAGATGGTAAAAGCTACGTGTACTGTCCCTGTTTCTGATGAGCCGACTCCGAGTGAAACATGTGTAGGCAGAGAAAATGAACACGCCGGAGATGCTGCCTGGGAATGGACGGGGGTAG